>DASQJL010000073.1 GCA_035631035.1 Candidatus Binatia bacterium
GTGGAAGGCGGCGAACGCGGGGGCGATCAACCTGGCGCCGCCCTTCCAGAAGCACAGCGTGGATCTGCAGGCCGATCCGGACGCCATCACCCAGGCGGGGGTGCGCTCCATCACCGTGAAGATCTTCTACAACCTGGGCGACACCGAGCAGGTGAAGCAGGTGACGCTGAACGCTTCCAAGGGGCAGCTCTCCGACAAGATCGACTTCATCCTGCCCTCGGACAAGGCCAACTACGACTACCAGATCGACTGGCGCCTGAAGGGCAACAAGACCGTCTCGTCGGGCCGGAAGAGCGCGAGCGACGCGATCCTCTTCGTCGACGAAGTCCCCGCGGGTTGAGGAGGAAGCCATGAGACGAACCACGATGTTTCGCATCGCGGCGCCGCTCTTCACCGCGGCGCTCCTCCTGGCGGCGGCCGCGGCCAGCGCCCAGACCGACCGGGACTATCTCAAGAACAAGCTCTCGTTCCGCTACGTGGGCTCGCCGAACAACATCTCGAGCGCGGTCGAGGTGCTGGACAACGCGGCCGTGGCCTCGGGCACCGAGAGTGGAACCTTCTGGGCCTCCCCTGCCGTGAGCGGACTTCAGGGCATGGTGCGCAAGCTGCTGAAGGCGCCGGGACAGGGTGGCGACGCCAATCTCCAGTACGTGGTCGCCAAGACGGTCAAGATCCAGGACCGCCCGGTCATGATCCTCATGGTGAATGACGTTACGGCGCCTCTGTCCGCGGACGCCATGAACCACTGGGACGCCTGCGACGACGGCGCCGGCCACGCGTGGCCGTGCGCCTCGAACGCCTCCACCACCGACGACCAGCGGCAGCAGTGCGCCGAGTCGCGCCACGAGACGCCACCGGCCCGGCT
Source organism: Candidatus Binatia bacterium (assembly GCA_035631035.1). NCBI lineage: Bacteria > Candidatus Binatota > Binatia (SeqCode) > Binatia bacterium. The sequence continues at coordinate 866 of DASQJL010000073.1, forward strand.
GGACGCGACGTGGGCGGGCCAGATGACGCTGGGCCAGGCGGCATTCAACGGCGGCACCGCGGGGAGCGCCACCGGCACCTTCGTGCACGAGCTGGTGCACACGCAGGACCGCTCCGACCGCCGCGCGCACATGTTCACGATCAGCCGGCACTCGTACCACTACGGCTCGGACGGCACCCACTACGACATCGAGGCGGTCCCGAACCTGGCGTCGACGTACCAGGAAGGGATCGCGAATGCGGTCATGATGACGGTGGACGCGAACGAGGCCCAGCGCCTGTTCAACTGGTTCGCGAACAACGACGTCATGATGGTCGAGAAGAACGTCCCCGTGCCCCCGGGCACCGGAGCGGGCGCGGCGCCCTGCTGGACGGTGGTCACGACGCCCTCGGCCGACATCTGGCTCTACAACCAGCTCACGGCGGCCCACGTCCGGGAAGTGCAGCGCACGCCCAATCCGTATCCCAACTACGCCTACTTCCGCATCCGCGACCTGCCGCCGCGGTTCATCGTGCACAACGAGAACATCATCGCGCTCGTCTTCTCCGAGTACGCCCGGCACCTGGGGCTGCAGAAGTTCATGGACGCGCTGAAGACGAACGACCGGACGATCTTCCGCGTCTCCACGAGCCCGATTGCCCAGCTCTACAACACCCTCTGCCGCGCCGGCCTCGAGGGGCGCCCGATCTCGGCGGTGACCGGCGTGAACGAGGCGGGGCCCAAGCCGTACCTGATCCCGCTGGCCTACGCCGATTACTTCACCGCCTACCGCTCCCAGTCCAAGGCCGACTACAAGTCGATCTTCGAGGACATGCTGCCCCAGGAGTGGATCGATCTCTACTGGGACGGCTACAAGGATACCGTTCGGAGCGCGGTGCCGATCGACGCGACCCACACGCCCCAGTTCACGAACCTGACCGACATCTCGATCGCGCTCGGGGTGAACCAGTCGACCGCGGAACATTGAGCGAGGAAACCACCTTCATGACTTCCCTGTTCTCTTCCCGCCGCATCCTTCTCGCGGCCGCGCTCGCGACGGTCCTGGGCCCCTGGGGCCCGGGACGCGCGGCGGCCGGCGAGACCGAGCGGACGTATCTCCGGACCAAGCTCGTCTTCTACTACGTGGACACGCCGAACAGCGTCGCGCAGCTCCCGCAGATCCTGGACAACGCCGCGATCGCGAACGGCACCCAGACCGGCACGTTCTGGACGAGCACGAAGGTGCCCGGCCTGCAGCGGCTGGTGCGGGGACTGTTGCAGGAGCCCGGCAAGGGGGGGAACGACTATCTCCAGCTGCTCACCTCGTGGATCGTCAAGGTCCTCGACAAGCCGGTCATGCTGACCCTGGTGAACGACGTGGACGCGCCGCTCTCGAGCCAGGCGATGGAGCGGTGGGACGCCTGCGATGACGGGAGCGGGCATGCGTGGCCGTGCGCCTCGAACATGGCGAGCCAGGACGACTGGCGCGCCCAGTGCGCCAAGAAGGAGGGGAAATCCGCTCCGGAGCGCCGCGACTTCTGGGCCGGCCAGATGACCCTGGGGCAGACGGTGTTCAGCAGCGGCTCCGGCGGCGACCCGATGGCGACCTTCATTCACGAGCTGGTCCACACGCAGGACCGGTCGGACCGCCAGGACGTCCGCTTCTGGCTGAGCAGCAAGTGGTACAACTACGGCTCCGACGGCAAGCACTACACCGTCGAAGCGGTGCCGAACCTGCGCGCCACCTACCAGGAGGGCATCGCGAACACGATGGCGCTGTTCATCGACAACGACCGGCGCAAGAAGATGTTCGACTGGTTCGCCAACAACGACATGGTCATCGTCGAGAAGGCGATCCCCACCCAGACCGTGTATCTCAACACGCACCCCTGCGCGAACAGCGTCTGGGAGTTCCCCTCCCAGGACATCTGGCTCTACAACCAGCTCAAGGCCTCGGGGGCGACGGAGATCACGACCAACCCGATCCCGGGCTACGCCCAGTTCCAGATCCGCAGCATCCCGCCGAAATTCATCGTCCACAACGAGTACATCATCTCGATGACCTTCTCGGAGTACGCCTGGCACCTGGGCCTGGGCAAGTTCCTGAAGGCGCTGAAGACCAACGACGCCATGCTCTTCCGCACGCCCAACAGCCCCATCGCCAAGCTGTACGAAACCCTCTGCACGATGGGACTCGAGGGGCGCCCGCTCTCGTCGGTCCAGAACGTGAACGAGGCGGGGCCCAAGCCGTATCTCATCCCGCTCGCGTACGCCGATTTCTTCACCAGCTACCAGTCCAGGACCAAGGCGGACTACGCCACGATCTTCGAGAACAAGCTGCCGCAGGCATGGGTGGACATGTACTGGGACGGCTACAAGGACGCGGTCCGGTCCGCGGCGGTCATCGACGCCACGCACAAACCGCGGTTCGACCAGCTGACCGATATCGCCATGGCGCTGGGCGTCAATCAATCGGTGGCCGACGAGGCCCCGTGACCCGACCGCCGCACCTCTGGAGGAGTCGATCATGAAAGCGGTACCGACCGGGCGCGCGCTCGCCGCGCTCCTTCTGCTGTCGTTCGCGGCTTCGGGCGGCGGATTCCGAAGCGCACGAGCCGAGGACGCCCCCGCGGCACCGCCGGCGGCAGCCGGAGACGCGTCGTCGGCCTCTCCCGTCAGCGCCACCGGGCTCCTCCCCATCTTCGGCGTCGCGGTCGATTTCGACGCGCTCCCGAACAACGCCAAGCCCGACGACGCCGTCGCCGCGCTGCAGAAGCTGTGGGACGGCCGGCTCAAAGACTCCGGCTTCAACGTGGTCCAGTTCCCCGTGGACGCGCGGGAGCTGGGCGACAAGGGAGCGGCGCGGCTGGCCAAGCTCTGCGGGTGGGCCAAGACGAACAACGTGCGGCTCGCGCCGGCGCTCCTGGGCGCTTCGCCCGGCGAGGCGCTCCCGGCGGACTATCCCGACAAGGTCGGGGCGTTCGCGACGAAGACGATCGAGCTGGTCGGAAAGGGCGATCCCGCCGCGTACGCGCAGATCATGTTCTACCAGCTGGAGCGGCCGCTGAACCACCCGGGCAACCACGGCCCGATGGACGCATCGCAGGCGGCGTCGCTGCTCGCGAACACCGTGACGAAGCTGCACGCGGCGGAGCAGGCGGCGCTGGCCGGCTCGTCGCTTCAGGCCACGCCCGTCCTCGCCGGCGTGTCGTTCGACTACGAGCTGATCAAGGTCGGCGCGATCGCGAACGTTCCGATCACCGACGAGACCTATCAGCAGGCGTACGCCTCGGCGCACGACTACCTGGCCGCGGTGCTGGGCGCCGCCCCGGTGGACGTCGTAGGGCTGGAGTGGTTCCCGGGGAGCTTGAGCTCGGACGGCGTGGACCGCTTCCCCGATCTGATCGGCAAGCTGCAGACCGATTTTCCCGGGAAGCTCCTTATCGTGAACACCGGCTACTCCACGGCGGCGAAGGGCGAGGCCGACCAGACGCGGTACTACACGCAGACCTTCAACAACCTGAGCGATCTCCGCACGAATCAGGGCGTCGAGTCCTCCTTCGCGGGGATCCTCTGGCGCACCGCCATGGACCGGCCGGGCGGTGAGCCCGCGCCCCCCTCGTCCAAGACCCTCGACGAGATGGCCTCGTGGAACTGGCAGGACCGGGCCGCCGAGCTGACGCGCATGTGGAACGAGCCGGGGTCGGACTCGAAGGAGATGCGCTGGTGGGTCGGGCGCGTGGAGAGCCGGTTCGGGCTGGTGGGCTCGAGCAAGGACGCCTCGAAACCGGGGATGCCCAAGGCCGCGTGCGCGCTCCTCGCCCATCTCAAGACGTCGCTCGCCGCGGCGGCGATGAGCACCGGGGCGGGCCAGATCGCGGAGGAGCTGACGGCGGCCGCCTCGGGGCCGGGCGGGACCAAGGGGCTGGTCGGTGCGGTCAAGGACAAGCTGCAGGCCGCGCTCTTCGGAATGCTCGACGTTTGGGTGGCGAAGACGGCGGAGAACCTCGTGAGCGGCGGCGGCGGTGGCGGTGGTGACGGAGGCGGAGGCGGTGGAGGCGGTGGCGGTGGCGGAGCGCCGCCTCCCCCGCCGCCCGCGCCGACCAACACCGCCGACATCTACATCGCCGGCGCGTCGGTGGACAGCGAGATCAAGGCCGGATCGCCGGTCTCGATCTCGGTCACGGTCGGAAACGGCGGCCCGGCGACCGCGACCGGCGTCTCGCTCTACCTGAAGCAGAACAACGGCACGAGCGACCTCACGCAGTCGACGCCGACCTCGATCACGTCGGGCTCCTCGCAGGTGGTCACCCTCAACTGGACGCCGGACCACCCGGGGAACTATCCGCACGTCACCGTCGAAGCCTACTGCGACAACGATTCGCAGCTCGCCAACAACAAGACCGATCCCGTGGACATGGACGCGGCCCCCGGCGGTGGAGGTGGGGGCGGCGGCGGAGGAGGCGGAGGCGGGCTCGGCGGCGGGGGCCTGGGCGGCAAGCTCGGCGGCAAGTACGGTGGCGTCGTGCAGCTCGATCCCAAGGTTCTCGGCGGGGTGAAGGGGAACCTCGTCACGAAGACCGATCCCGGCTTCATCCACATCGAGGCGGTGCGCGGCATCAGCCCGATGCCGATGATGAGCACGATGTCGGCGCCGGGAGCGGGCGGCGGCGCTCCCATGGCGATGCGGATGAGCACCGGGACGGGTGGCGGCACCGCGAAGGCCGGCGGCGGCGTCACCGTGCTCGGCGGCTCGGGCGGAACCGGCGGCACGGGCGGGACCGGCGGCACGGGCGGCGGCACCGAGACCAGGGCCTACCGCATGGAAGCGGCGCCAAGCGGGCCGCAGCCGATCGCGCTCGCCTTCACCGTGACGAATCCCTTCGACCACACGTTCACCTCGGTCAAGGGGACGCTCAAGATCCAGGACAAGGTCATCGCGACCAAGGACCTCGGGGTCCTCTTCCCGCGGCAGCGCCGCACCGTCTCCTTCGCGCAGTGGACGCCGCCGAAGACGGGCACCTTCCCGGTTCGGATCGATCTCGCGGGCCTCGGGCCGGGCGGAAAGCCTCTCACCGCCTCGGCCATGGACCAGCTCACGGTCAACCCCGGCGGCGCCGCCGCACCCCCCGCGGGCGCGGCCACCCGCATGGTGATCGGCGGGAAGCCCGGCGCCACGGGCGGCGCGCCCGGGGGTGCCGTGCCGGTCGCGATGACGCGCGGTCCCGGCACCCTGACGCAGACGCGGCTCCTCACGCCGCTCGTCATGGCGCCCGTAGCGCCGGCGATGGCCGGCCCCGCGACGCGCTCCCTCTACCTCGCTCCGGGCGGAACGCGCGCCATCGGCGGGATGACCACCTCGATCCTGGGGCTCACGCCCAACAGCGTCCTGCTCGCGCCCTTCCCCGTCCAGGCCGGCAACGACGTCGCGGTCACGATCCGCCTCTTCAACACCGAGCGCGCGGCGGCGAAGAGAGTGAAGGTCGAAGCCTACGTGGACGGCGACAAGCTGGGGGAGACCACCCTGGACGTGCCCGTCGCGCGGGCCGTCATCGCAAGCGGCTTCCCCACGTGGAAAGCGAAGCCGGGACGCCACGAAGTGCGCGCCGTCGTCACCGCCGGCGACCGGAGCGGGGCCGCCTCCAAGCCGGTCGACGTGCGGCCCCCCAATGGCGTCGGGGCGGGTGGCGTCGCGATGCTCATGGGACGGGGCGCGTTCTCGCTCTCGACCCTGCAGATGACCACCGCCGACGTCCGGCTGAATCCTCTGGCCCCAGCCGCCGGAAACGCCGTGGACGTGTCGGTCCGCGTGCAGAACGCGGGCGCCGCGGACGTGAAAGGGGTCCGCGTGGAGCTCTTCGCCGACGGCACGCGCCTGGGCGAGGTGTCGGGGAACATCGCGGCCGGGAAGGATTTCGTCTTCAGCGGCTTCCCCAAGTGGACGGCCGCCTCGGGCGCGCACAAGCTGCTCCTCCGCGCGAACGCGGGCGGACGGATCGTGGAGGCGACGCGGGACGTCGCCGTGGGCGCGGCGATCATGCTGGCCAAGCCGCTCCTGACCACCACGACGCTCATCACCCCCTCAACGCAGACCGCCCCGCCGACCCTGCAGACCCCGACGGTGGGACTCCGCACCACCGCGGTCAGCGGCATGACGATGATGATGGTGGCGAATCCGGATCTGCAGATCGGGCCGGGGGACATCGCGTTCCTGCCGATCTCGCCCAAGGCGGGCGACCCGCTCACCATCAACATCACGGTCCGGAACGTGGGCACCGGCGCCGCGAACAATGCCACGGTGCGCGCCATTCTCCAGGCGGACGGCGCCGAGGCGACCCGCCGCGAGTTCCCCGTCAACCTGGCGGCCTCCGGCATGACCAGCCTTTCCTGGCCGGTGACCACGCCGGGCGGGAAGATGCTGACCGCGGTGGTCACCGCGATCGTGGCGAACGATGCGCGGGCGGACAACAACCAGGCACAGGCCACGACGTCGGTGGCGATCGTTCTTCAGCGGCAGATCAGCCCGATGATCCTGCAAGTTCAGCCCAAGTAAAGGGGAGGTCCAACGCATGTCTCGTGTCGCGCGCGCCGGGCGGAACGCCTCGGCCTGGCTCAGCGGTCTCGTTCTCGTCGCGTCGCTCGCGCCGTCCGCCCTCGCCCAGAGCCTGGGAGGGATCAGCGGTACGATGAGCGCGGGCCTGGCGTCCGCCTACCCCGCCGATTGGCAGCGGACGAACACGTTCGCCTCGATGCAGCTCACCAACAGCACGCAGGAAGTGGTCACCGCGGACATCAAGGTCACGCTGGTCCGGAACGGAACCGAGGTCGCGGCGACGCCGCCGGTCCAGCGCCTGTACCCGGTCGGCGGCTTCTTCGTCCCCACGCCCGAGGTCACGACGTGGCAGTCGCTGCGTTTCGGCGGCAAGGTGGGCGAGGCGGTGGATCTCACGGGACGGCTCCCGGACGGCGTCTACACCGTCTGCGTCGACATCTCGAACGTGCGGGGGACCTCCTCGGGCGCGCAGTACACCGGATTCTCCCAGTGCGCCACGTTCTTCTCCTTCTTCCCCAAGCCGCCCCAGCTCGTCGCGCCGGGTGACGGCGGCCTGGTCTCGACGCCGTCGCCGGTCTTCCAGTGGACCCCCGTGCTCTCCAACCTGGGCGGCCGCCTGCCCCACTTCTTCCGCCTGGTCGAGGTCTATCCGGGCCAGACGCCGGAGCGCGCGATCGAGGCGAACCGCGCCATCTTCGAGCAGGTGTTCGGGACCAACATGCCCGGCGGGGACCAGAGCAGCTTCACCTATCCCGCGTTCGCGCCCTTTCTGCTGAACGGTCACCGGTACGCATGGCGCGTCCAGGCGCTCCTCACGGTCGGAACGAGCGGCTCGGGCGGGTTGGGCACCACCCTGGCCGCCAAGCCCGGCGCCTCGTTCACGCAGTTCAACGCCCGTCCGCTCGGGGAAAACGAGGGGCGCAGCAAGGTCTACACCTTCACCTGGAGCTCCGATCCGATGGCGGCCGCGAAGGGCGCGCCCTCCGATCTCGCGCCCGTGGGCGAGGAGTCGCGCATGGGCAACGTCTGGAGCCCGCCCAACGGCGGCGCCGTCAGCCGCTACTCGGAGACCGGATCCGGCCAGGACGACGGCGGGATCTCGGCCGGACAGGCCGGCATGGAGGAGGGCGCCGCCGAGGGGAGCAACTTCGCCGACCGGCTCGCGCGCGTCATGGCCTCGCTCTGGAAGCAGGGCCCGGGCGCCGCGTCCGCGGTGGCGCGCGCGGGAGGCAAGGGTGCGATGGTGCCGCCGTCGGCTCCGTCGAGCGGCGTGGCGATCGCGGCCTCGCGGACCGGCTCCGGCGCCTCGGCTTCCGGCATCGGCTCCGGCGCCTCGACTTCGGGCACCGGCTCCGGCGTCGCGGCCTCGCGCACCACGCCGTCGTCCTCCGACTCGAGGCTCGCGGCCGCGCCCGATCCGGGATCCGACGCGCAGCCGGCCACCACGACCGAGACCGGCGCCGCCGCCGACAGCACCGCGCAGGCCGCGGTCGCGCCGCCGCCCCCGCCGCCGGCGGCTCCTCCCTCGAGCGACAGCCCGGGCCTGGGGCCCGGATGGGCGCGGCTTCACGGCACCGCCTCCCTCTCGGGCGAGGCCTACAGCAGCGACGGCCTGGCCACGCCGAACCGTCCCGACCGCAGCTCGCGGGTGGTGACGGGGCTCTCGGTCGGGGTCATGAAGGACCAGATGCGGATCCCGGTGTCGGCCCTCTTCTCCGACGACCAGGTCGCGTTCCGGCAGAACATCAACCAGGTCGCGGTCGCGCCGCGCTTCCGCTGGGCGGGGGTCACCGCGGGCAACTTCTCGCCGCAGTTCTCCAGCTACACGATGGCCGACGCGACGATCCTGGGCGGCGGTCTCGAGCTGGCCCCCAAGCAGTGGCACATCGGGGTGGTGAGCGGCCGCGCGCGCAAGGCGATCACGCAGACCTCGGTGCTCGGCATCGTCCCGCAGTTCGCGCGCAACATGACCGCGGGGCGGATCGGCTATGGCAACCCACTCGCCAATTCGGTCGAGTTCTCGATCCTGCACGCGACCGACGATCCCCACTCGATCGCGGGCGCGGAGAGCACGCTGACGCTCACACCCGAGGGCAACACGGTCTACTCGGTCAAGGCCCAGGGGCTGCTCCCGACGCGCCATCTCCGGGCGGTGGTCGAGACGGCGCTCTCCCGCTATGACCGGGATCGCCGCGCCGACGCCTCCTCGGTGGACGGCCGCGCGCTCGGCCTCCAGCTGTTCCACGAGACCGGCCTCACGCGGGTCGGCGTGAAGGCCGAGTACTTGAACGGCGGCTTCATGACGCTCGGAAACTCCGGCATCACGGGGGACCGCGTGGACGTGGGGTTGAACGCGCACGTCGCGCTCCTCCAGGGCAAGGTGAACCTGGACGGCATGGCTGGGGTGCGGAACGACGCGGTGAGCGAGGCGCTGGCCGCCGAGACGCGGCGGCGCAACTACGGCCTGAACGGCTCCTGGCAGCCGGGCCCCCGCTTCGGGGCCGACGCGCAGATGGCGATCTACTCGAACGAGTCGGACGCCACCGACTCGCTCTTCCTCGGCAACAGCAACACGACGCGCGTCTACTCGGTGGCGCCTCACACCGCCTGGACGGTGGGGCGCATCCAGAACTCCTTCACCTGCTCGGCCACGATGCAGAAGTCGGAGAACGGCGGCGTGATCGCGGACACGAAGAGCCTCACCCTGCTCGGGAACTGGGCGGCCCAGGTCGGCGCCCCCCTCTCGATCAACCTGACCGGCAGCTACACCAAGACCGACTTCGAGATCGCGGTGAGCGAGCTGAGCGCGTTCGGACCCGGATTCACCCTCGCGGCCTTCCGCGCGAAGCTCCTGACCAACGCGCAGCTCCAGGTGACCCGGACGCGCACGGGGAACGCGGGCACCGACACCGACCTCACGCCCCGACTGGAGATGCGCTGGGAGTTCGCGCCGCGCCAGGCGCTGGTGCTGCGCGGCAATTTCCGGCGGTTCCAGTACGCGGTGCCGGGTACGCCCGAGTTCAACGAGCGGATCGCGAGCCTGGAGTACGTCACGAATCTATAACCCGCCGGCTTCAGCCGGCGGAAGGCGGGGCGGGGGGCCAAGCCTCCCGCCCGTTTCCTTGTCTACCGGCCTCTTTCTCGCCACGCGGCGCGAGCCTCCGTCTCCCCACGCGGCGCGAGCCTCGGCCCCGCCACGCGGTTTGTGGTACCGTCCCTCGATGCCCGATCCCATCCCGTTCCACCGACCCTCGATCACCGACGCCGAGGTCGACGCGGTCACCGCGACCCTGCGCTCCGGGTGGCTCACGACGGGGCCGCGCGTGCGCGACCTGGAGCAGATGGTCGCGGACTACGTCGGGATGCCTCACGCCGTGGCGCTCTCCTCCTGCACCGCGGCGCTCCACCTGGCGCTGATCGCGGCGGGGGTCGGCCCCGGCGACGAGGTGGTCACCTCCCCCTACACGTTCGTGTCCACCGGCGAGACGATCCTCTACCTGGGCGCCAGGCCGGTCTTCGTGGACGTGGAGCGCGCGACCAAGAACCTGAATCCCAAGCTCGTGGCCTCCGCGATCACGCTGAAGACCCGCGCCATCGTGTCGGTCTCGATCGCGGGGCACCCCTGCCGCGCGCACGAGATCGCCGCCGAGGCGAAGCGCCACGCGATCCCCGTCATCGAGGACGCCGCGCACTCGCTCACCGCCCGGATCGGCGACCAGCCGGTCGGGCGCCAGGCGGACATGACCTGCTTTTCGTTCTACGCGACGAAGGGGGTGACCGCGGGAGAGGGAGGCATGGTCGTCACCGAGCGCGCGGAGTGGGCCGACCGCGTCCGGCGGCTTTCCTTGCACGGGCTCTCGGCGGCGGCGTGGTCGCGCTACGACAAGGGCGGCTGGTGGGACTACGACGTTGTCGAGCTCGGCTACAAGTACAACCTGACCGACGTGCAGGCCGCGCTGGCGCTGGCGCAGATGCGCCGGGCCGACGCCATGCGCGCTCGCCGCGAGGCGATCGCGGCGCGCTACACGGAGGCCCTCGACGGGATCCGCGGCCTGACGACCCCGGCGGTCCTGCCCGGCGTGCGGCACGCGTGGCACCTCTACCAGATCGAGGTGGTGGAGGGCGGTCGCACCGACCGGAACGCGCTGGCGCTCGCGCTGCGCGAGGACGGGATCGGCACGAGCGTGCACTTCAAGCCGCTCCACTGCTTCCCCTGGTACCAGGAGCGGCTGGGCGTTCGCCCGGGACAGTTCCCCGCCGCCGAGAGCTGCTATGCCGGGACCCTGTCGCTCCCGATCTGGCCCGACATGACCGACGCGCAGGTGGACCGCGTGGCCGAGCGGGTCCGGGCGCACCTGGGGGGCTGACCTACCGCAGCGCCTGCCGCAGCATCGCCACGATCCGCTCCGCGGCCTTCCCGTCCCCGTAAGGATTCGCTCCCGACGCCATCGCGGCGTAGGCCTTGGGATCGTCCAGCAGGCGCGACGCCTCGCCGACGATCTTCTCGCGATGCGGTCCCACCAGCTTCACCACCCCCGCCTCCACCGCCTCGGGGCGCTCCGTCTCGTCGCGCAGCACCAGCACCGGCTTCTTCAGCGAGGGCGCCTCTTCCTGGATCCCTCCCGAGTCGGTGAGGATCAGGTGGGACGCGGCCATCAGGTCGGAGAACGCCTTGTACTCGAGCGGCTCGATCAGGTGCACGCCCGCCGCCGACCCGAGCGCCTCGCGCGCGGGGCCCGCCACGCTCGGGTTGGGGTGGACCGGGTAGACCACGTCGACGTCGGCGTAGCGCTTCACCAGGTCGCGCACCGCGGCGAAGATCTCCTGCATCGGCGCCCCGAAATTCTCCCGCCGGTGCGCCGTCAACAGCACGAGCCGCTTGCCGCGGAGCGGAAGCGCCGGCGCGCGCGGCGGCTGCATCGCCACGACCTCGAGGAGCGCGTCGATGACCGTGTTGCCCGTGACCACGACCGAGCCCTCGGCGATCCCCTCGCGCAGGAGGTTCTCCCGCGCGCGGCGCGTCGGGGCGAAGTGGCGCGACGCGATCACCGACGTGACGCGGCGGTTGACCTCTTCGGGATAGGGATAGAGGTTGTCGTGGGTGCGGAGCCCGGCCTCCACGTGGCCGACGGGGATCTTCCGATAGAAGGCCGCGAGGGACGCGGCCATCGTGGTCGTGGTGTCGCCCTGGACCAGGAGGAGATCGGGGTTGGTTTCGGCGAGATAGCTCTCGAGCCGGGTCAGGGCGCCGACCGTGATCTCGGTGAGGGTCTGCCCCTCCCGCATGAGGTCCAGGTCGTGGTCGGGGACGATCCCGAACAGCCCCAGGACCTGGTCCAGCATCTGGCGATGCTGGGCCGTGACGCAGACGAGCGAGCGGATCCCGGGTTCGCGCGCCAGGGCCTTCAGCACCGGCGCCATCTTGATGGCCTCGGGGCGGGTCCCGAACACGCTGAGAACGGTCTTCACCGGGGCGAGTTAGCCACAGGGGTCGGTACCCGTCAACGGATTCCCGGCCTCCCGTATGCTACAGTCCCATCATGACCTACCAGCGATCCGGCAACTTCCGCCCACGGCACCTTCCATGACCTCCGTCGGCGAGAAGCTCCAGGCGGCGCTCGGAGACCGCTATCGGGTGGTGCGCGAGCTGAACCGCGGCGGCATGGGCACCGTTTTCGAGGCCGAGGACACCCGGCACCGGCGCGCGGTCGCGATCAAGGTGCTGAACCCGGAGCTGTCCGAGGTGATCGGTCCGCGCCGCTTCCAGGCCGAGATCGAGATGGCCGCGCGGCTCATGCATCCGCACATCGTGCCGCTGCACGATTCGGGATCGGGCGGCGGTCTCCTGTACTACGTGATGCCCCTCGTCACGGGCGAGTCGCTGCGCCAGCGGCTGACCCGCGAGAAGCAGCTCCCCGTGGAGGACGCGATTCGGATCGCGCGCGAGGTGGCCGACGCGCTCCAGTATGCGCATGGGCAAGGACTGGTGCACCGGGACATCAAGCCCGAGAACATCGTCCTCTCCAGCGGGCACGCGCTGGTTCTCGATTTCGGCGTGGCGCAGTCGTCCGGCTCGGGGGCCGAAGCGATGACCCGCACCCTGGCAGTTCTCGGAACGCCGCTCTACATGAGCCCCGAGCAGTCCGCCGGCGGCGCCGTGGACGCGCGGAGCGATCAGTACAGCCTGGCCTGCGTCCTCTATGAGATGCTCGCGGGGCAGCCGCCGTTCACCGGCGGGACCGCAGACAGCATCGGACTCCAGCATCGGACGCTCGAGCCTCGCGCGGTCACGGCACTCCGCGCCAGCGTGCCGCCGCCGGTCGCCGAAGCGCTCGCGCGAGCGCTGTCCAAGGCCCCCGCCGACCGCTTCCCCACGGCGGCCGCCTTCGGCGAGTCGCTGGGCGCGCTCGCCACGCCATCCCCCCTCCCGACGCCGGCCGGCTCGCGACGCGACGCGACCACGCCCGGCCGGTCTCCCGGCGGACGCGTGATGCTGGCGGTGCTTCCGCTGGAGAACATGAGCGCCGATCCGGAGCAGGAATTCTTCACGGACGGCATGACGGAGGAGCTGATCGCGCACCTGGGCCGCCTCCAGCCCAAGCGGCTCGGCGTGATCGCCCGCACCTCGGCCATGCGCTACAAGAAGACGGCGAAGAGCGTGGACGAGATCGGCCGGGAGCTGGGCGTCGATCATGTGCTGGAGGGGAGCGTGCGCCGCGCCGGGGAGCGGCTCCGCATCACGGTGCAGCTGATCCAGGTCGCCGACCAGACCCATCTCTGGGCGGAGAACTACGACCGAAAGATGGCGGACGTGTTCGACATCCAGAGCGAGGTCGCGGCGAGCGTCGCGAAGGCGCTGGAAGTGCAGCTGCTCCCCTCGGGGCGCGCGGGCGGATCGACGGGTGCGGCGGCGAATCCCGCCGCGTACGAGGCCTATCTGCGCGGCCGCTTTCATTGGAACCGGCGGACGAAGGAGGGTTTTCGTCTCGCGATCGAGGCCTTCGAGGCGGCCCTGGCCGCCGATCGGGACTACGCGCGAGCCTACGCCGGGCTGGCCGACGTGTATGTCGTGCTCCCGAACTGGGACTCGATCACCATCGCCGAAACGGGTCCCCGGGCCGAAGCCTATGCGAAGCGGGCGCTCGAGCTCGATCCCAACCTGGCCGAAGCCCATGCCTCGTATGGCGCTGTACTCTCCAACCTCCATCGGGATTACGTCGGGAGCGAGCGCGAGGAGCGCCGCGCGATCGAGCTCGATCCTTCGTATGGGATCGCCTATAGCTGGTGCGCCACGGCGCTGATGGCCCAGGGACGGATCGACGACGCCATCGTGATGAACGAGCGTGCCTGCCGGCTCGATCCCCAATCCCTGGTCGTGCTGATCAACTTCAGCGGGATGTACGCCTGGAAGCGCGATTTCGAGCTGGCCGCGGCGTATACGCTGCGCACGCTCGAGATCGAGCCCTCGCTCACGCGTTACGCGGCGTTCTTCGGCATCTACCGGGGCATGCAGGGGCGCGAGGAGGATGGGATCGCCTACCTCTCACAGTTGAGCCCGGAACAGCGCCAGGACCCGCACGTGATCGCGGCCGTGGGCTTCCTGAATGCGCGGGCGGGCCGGCCGGAGTCGGCTCGGGAAGCGCTCCGGCAGCTGGACGAGCGCGCGAAGCGCGAGCCGGTTCCACACGTCGCGATCCATTTCCTGCTCGTGGCGCTGGACGAGCGGGCGCGGCTGTACGCCTCGCTGGAGAAGCGCATCGGCGAGGGGCAGCTGACGCCCGTCACGCTGCGCTACGCGCCGACGTTCGATCCCTTCCGCAGCGACCCGGAGTTCCAGGCGCTGATGGAGCGCACGGGCGCCTGAGGATTACGGCGCGACCGGCTCCGCCGGGCGCTGCCGGGGCAACGAGAAGCTGAACGTGGAGCCCCGGCCCAGGGACGACTCCACCCAGATCTTTCCGCCGTGCTGCTCCACGATTCCCTTGGAGATGACCAGCCCCAGCCCGGTCCCGCCCGCCTTGCGCGTCGTGGAGGAGTCGAGCTGGGCGAAGCGCTGGAAGAGGCGGTTCAGGTCGCGCTGCGCGATCCCCCGCCCGTAGTCCTTCACGGAGATCGTGACGGTGGAGGAGTCGCCCGAGGCGAACACCTCGATGCGTCCCTTGTCGGGGGAGAACTTGATGGCGTTTCCGATCAGGTTCGTGGCCACCTGCCCGATGCGCATCGGGTCGGCCTCGACCGATTCCGCGCTCGGATCGATCTTCACCTCCAGCTCCAGGCCGCGGCTCGCGGCCAGGCTCCGGATGTTCTCCGCGGCCTCGACCAGCACGCGCCCCACGTCCATCCGCTCGAAGTTGAGCGAGAGGCGCGAGGATTCGAGCTTGGAGAAGTCGAGGATGTCGTTGATGAGGGAGATCAGCCGCTGGGTGTTGGCCTGGCAGATCCCGAGCAGCTCCTTCTGCGGCGCGGGCAGCTTGTGGAACCGCTCGTCCCCCAACAGCTCCAGGGAGCCGTTGATCGACGTGAGCGGCGTGCGCACCTCGTGGCTCACGACCGCGACGAATTCCGACTTCAGGCGGTCCAGCTCCTTCGTGCGCTCGTAGAGGATGGCGTTGGTGACCGCGATCGCCGCCTGGCTCGCGAGCATCTTGAGCCCCTCGGCGTCGTCGGCGGTGAACTCGTCGCCGTCGGCGAGGTTGATCGCCGTGATCGTGCCGATGACGCTCTCGTTGGAGAGGAGCGGCACGATCAGGGCGTGCTCCGCCCGGAGCGCGGCGAGCACCTCCTCGACGCCGACCGCCTCCGAGACGCCGGTCACCAGGGCCGGTTCGGCGCTCTGCACCACCTGGCCGTGGAAGCCCACACCCATCGCGTACCGGAGCTTCTGGTAACGGTCGGGCGGCACCCCGATCCCGGCGATCGCCTCGAACTCGTCGGAGCCCTGGTCGTGCAGGAAGAGGAGACAGGCCCGGGCGCCGGTGATCCGTGCCGCCTGCGCCGCGACGACGTCGCAGGTCGCCTGGAGGCTCAGGCTCAAGCTCATCGCCTTGCCCGCCTCGTACAGCGTGCCGAGGCGGTAGGTGGCGCGCTCGACCTTCCGGCGCAGGATCTCCTCGTGCTCCTGGAGCTCGGCGTTCGCCCGCTCCAGCTCCACGATGAGGCGCCGGTTCTCGAGGATCAGGTTCCGGCTCTCCAGGCCGCGCTCGATCGCCTTCGCCGTCTCCCAGAGATCGAACGGCTTGGTGATGTAGTCATAGGCGCCCTGGCGGAGGGCGTCGATCGCGGTGGTCGTCGAGGCGTAGCCGGTGATCAGGATGACAACCGTGTCCTTGTCCGCCGCCTTGGCGGCCCGCACCACCTCCAGGCCGTCCACGCCCGGAAGATTGATGTCGGTGAGGACCAGGTCGAAGCGCCCCGTCGTCACCGTGGTGATGGCGTCGTCCCCGTTGTCGCACGACACGACGTCGTACCCCTGCTGGGTCAGGAGGTCGCGGAAGATCTGGACGACCTGGTCCTCGTCGTCCACGACCAGGATGCGCGCCTTCCGCTCCGGCGTGAGATCCGCCGCGGGGAGGGGAGCGGCTACGGGCTTCGGGTTCATCGGGCTCCAGGGATCGGGTTCGTGCCGCCGCGTCTCAATGCGCCGCGGCCTCGTCGAGCGGTCCGCGCGTTCCGGCCGGGCCCGCCGCCTCGGCCACGACCCGCTTGGCCGCGAGCAGCGCCCGCTCGGCGCGGGTGTTCAGCGACCCGGAGTCCTGCGCGTCCACCGGGAACGTCGCCACGCCGATCGAAACGGTGATCTTCCGGCGGCGCGCGGTCGCCTGCTTCTCGACCAGCGTGCGCAGCCGCTCGGCGGCGATCATCGCCTCGGGGGTGTCGGTGTGCGGCAGGAGGATCCGGAATTCGTCGGCGCCGTAGCGCGACACGCAGTCGCTCCCGCGGGCCGCCCGCTTCAGCGCTTTCCCCATGTCGGACAGGACCTGGGTGGTCACCGACCCGGCGCGCTCCCGCGCGCCCGAGGCGTTCACGTCCAGGACCACGACCGACAGCTTGTGGCCGTAGCGCTTCGCCTTCCCGACCTCGCTCTCGAGCGAGCGGTCGAAGGCGCGCTTGTTGAACAGCGACGTCACCTCGTCGGTCGTGCCGAGGCGCTCCGCCTCGCGCAGCAGGACCAGGCGGATCACCATGGCCGACACCGGAAGCATCATCAGGGCGATCCGGCTCGCGCTTTCCTCGTCGAAGGCGCCCGGACGGGAATGGCTCAGGTTCACCACGCCGACCAGGTCTCCCTGGACCAGCACCGGGACCGAGAGGAAGGAGCGCACCGTCGGGGCCTCCGAGCCCCCTTCGCGATGGAGGTCGTTCAGGAGCACCGGCTTCCGCGACTGCGCGACCCACGACGAAAAGCCCGCGCCGCGGTCGAAGCGCACGTGGCCGATCAGGTCGATCCGCTCGCCCAGCGTGGCGGCCTCGACCAGCGTTCCGTTGTCCCGGTCGAGCACGAAGAGGGTGGCGTTCTCGAACGGCACCGCCCGCTGCACCTGTCCGAGCGCGGCGGCGAGGGCGTCGGCGGGCGCGGCGTTCCGCTGCGCGATGGCGCTCAGCTCCGCCAACACCTCGGCGTCGGAGACCCGCGCCTTCGCGTCGCTCCCCTTCCCCTTCCCGAGCACGGCCATGACCTTCCGGTTGATCGCGATGGCGCTCGCGAAGACGTCGGAGGAGCGCTTCTTCGCCGCCGACAGGGCGAGATCCTTCGCGAAGTGGTCGCACTCGTTCTTCTTCAAGATCCGCCGGCCCCCGAGCACCTCGAGGAGCTTCTGCTCCGACCGGATGAACCGCTCCGTCGCCTCGACCAGCCGCTTCGACCCCGCGCCGTTCCGCTGCTTCATGGCTTCCTCCCTGGAATGCTTCAGCGCGCCCCGGGCGCGTCTCCCTGATGACGGGCCGATCCCGGCACCACCGCCGAATCCACGATCGTGACGCGGGTCCCGCCCTCGTCCCGGCCCAAGCCCGCCGGCGCGAGCACCATCGGCGGTCCCAGCTCCTTCACGGTGACCGGGAAGGTCTCCCCCGGCTTCCACTCCGGCGCGCCGTGCGCCATGAGCGTGACTCCATGGAAATGGAGCAGCGCCTTCCCGCGCCCGAGAATCCGGGCCACGGTCAGCGGCTCCGTCGCTCCTTCGCGCAGCGATGCGTAGAGCGCAGCACCCAGCCCCGGCTCGAAACGGATCCGGATCTCGACCGGGCGGCTCGCGCTCGGCTTGGCGGCGGTGGACCCCATCCTCACCCAACCCACTTCGCTCACTCCTCTCCCGACCCGCGGAACTCGGCGAAGAGCGCTTTCTCCCGCTCCGTTTCCCGGATCACCTCGGAGACCAGCTCCGCGGCCAGCGCCTCGCGGCGCGCCGCGCGCGGCTCCACCGACTCCCACGCGCGCTCGTCGAGCCCGGGGGCGTCGATACCCGGCGCCCAGGGATAGCCGGCGCGCTGCGCGAGGAAGTTGGCGATGTGGACCAGCGACGCCAGCGCGACGTTCCGCGCCGCCGTCTCCGGCCGGTGGTGGCAGGCGATCGCCTCGACGATGTCGGAGGGGAGACCCCACCGCTCGGCGAGCCATCCGCCCACCTCGGCGTGATCCGATCCGAAGTGCGCGCGCTCCGCCTCGAAGGAGGCCACGCCCTTGGTGCGGCAGCGGGCCAGGACCTTCTCGAAGCGCGGAGGATCGGATTCGCGCAGCACGACCTTCCCCACGTCGTGGAGAAGGCCGGCCGCGTAGGCGTCGCCGGTCAGGCGGTACTTCGCCCGTTCGGCCAGCGCCCGCGCGGCGATGCCGGCGGCCATGGAGTGCCCCAGGAGGCCCTCCAGCGAGGAGCCCGGACGCCCCAGCGCCCGCACCACCGACGACGTGAGCACCAGGTCGCGGATCGTGGAGGGGCCCAGGACCAGGACGGCCAGCTCCACCGAGCCGACCTTCCGGGGGAAGCCGTAGAAATCGGAGTTCGCGAGCCGGAGCGTGCGCGCGGTGAGGGCGGGATCGAGGGCCACGATCCGTCCGATCTCCTCGGAGGTCGCGTCGGGACGCGCCACTTCTTCGATCAGGCGCGAGGCGACCGCCGGGAAGGTCGGAAGGGAGACGGTGCGCTCGGCCGCGCGCTGGAGCGCCATGCGGCGCGAGATCCCGGGCGGCTCGGCATGGACGCGAGCGCGGGCGCGGGCGGCGGAACGGGCTGCGGCGACCCGCGCGGGGGCGCCGGAGAGGTGCGCCATCAAAGCACCCGGGCGAGGCGCGCCTTCAGCGTCTTCACGGCGCGCGTGTGGATCTGCGAGACGCGGGATTCGGAGATATGGAGCGCTTCGCCGATCTCCTTCAGCGTCATCTCTTCGTAGTAGTAGAGCGCGACCACCAGCCGCTGCTGCTCCGGCAGGCCGTCAATCGTCTCGAGCAGCACCTCGCGCGCCTGCTCGCTCTCGATCACTTCGAGGGCGTCGGCCTGCGCGGGGTCGTCCACGATATCCTCGAGCTGGATGTAGTCCTGGTCGTCCTCGGTCGAGACCGCCTTGGAGAGGGAGAGCAGCGCCGTTCCGTGCACCTCGTCCATGAGGCGCGACAGCTCGACCGGGCTCAGGTTCAGGGCGTCGGCGACCTCTTCCTCCGTCGCGGCGCGCCCCAGCTTCTGCCCCAGCTCGCGAGCCGCCTCTTCGACCGTGCGCGCCTTGCGCCGGATGGAGCGGGAGGCCCAGTCCAGGGAGCGCAGCTCGTCCAGGATGGCGCCTCGGATCCGCCAGATGGCGTAGGTCTCGAACTTGGTTCCCTTCGAGGCGTCGAACTTCTCGAGCGCGTCGAAGAGGCCGATGATCGCGGCCGACGTCAGATCGTCCCGCTCCACCGACTTCGGGAGGTGCAGCGCGAGCCGGTCGACCACGTACTTCACCAGCGGCGCGTACTTGCTGAGCGCGATCTCCTTCTGCCGCTCTTTCCGGTTCTTGGAGCGCGGCGAGCGGTTCTGAAGGGCGTGAAGGACGGACGAGAAGGCCATGGGTGCTCTCCCGAGCTAGCGGTTCCCGCGCGCGCGCCGCGAGGCCGGATGGGCCTCCTCGTAATGGCGGCGGAGCGCGGTTCTCATGAGAATCAGGCCGAAGCCGATCCCGACGGCGGCGACGAGGACGAAGGCGATCGCCGCGCGCAGGACCGTCACGATCCAGGACGCGTGCGTGGCGGCGCTCACGAGCCCCGAGAGCAGGGCGGCGAGGACGGCCGTGATCGCGGTGAGACGGACGAGGAGTGCGCGCACGTCAGACGCCCTCCGGAACTTCGTCGCTGGTGACCACCGTGAACGGCCCCGGCTCCGGCGCCGTCTCCTTGGGAGCCATGCCCAGCACCCGGCGCGCGAGCTGGTAGACGCAGGTCGCGGCGGGCGAGTAGGGATAGGTCGAGAGGAAGGGCTCCTGGCGGAGCACCGATTTCGGCACCGATTCGTCGGCCAGGATCGCGCCCCAGTACTCGATGTCCAGGTTCAGGAACCGCTTGGCCACCGAGCCGACGCGCCGCGCGACCGCCGCGGCCTCTTCCTCGGACGCGGCCTCGTTCACGATCAGCGCGGGAACGCAGCGGATGCTGCGCCGGCTGAGCACCTTGATCATGGCGTAGGCGTCGGAGAAGGCGGTGGGCTCGGGGGTGGTGACGACCAGGATCGGATCGGCGACCTGCGCCAGGGAGACCGCGTTCCGGCCGATGCCCGACGGGCAGTCGATCAGGATCAGGTCCACGTCGCGCTCCAGCTCCGCGAGGGAGCGGATCAGCACCTCGGTGCGGTACTCGTCCAGGTTCGCGAGCTCCTCGACCCCGCTCGAGGCGGGAAGGATCCGGATGCCGTCGGGGCCCTCGAGCACGACTTCGCCCACGGTGCGGGTGCCGAGGATCACGTCCTGAAGGTCGTACTGGGGCGCGATGCCGAGGAGCAGATCCACGTTCGCCAGTCCCAGGTCGCCGTCGACGACGAGGACCCGGATGCCCTGCCGCGCGAGCGCGATCGCCAGGTTCGTCACGATGTTCGTCTTGCCGACGCCGCCCTTGCCGCTCGTCACCGCGACGATGCGGCGGCGCGGGCGATTCGACGGCGGGGCGATCACCGGCTTCCGAGCCGCGCGCGGCGTCCGCGCCTTCTTCGCGGGACGCTTCCGCCGCTCCACCTTCGACTCGGCCCGGTTTCCAATCTCGATTTCGGTCATGACGCTCCGTTGTCCCTCGTGCGCGCTCTGGAGCGCGCGCCGTTCGTGCCGCTCGTCGATCCTCAGTTGGTTCGTCGGATTCGCAGGTCCGTTGTGCAACTCGTATGCCGCAGGTTAAGTCGTTGCGTTGCTTCGCGCCGGCGCCTCCGCTCCCCGTGGAGCGCCGGCCGGTTTGGCGGCGGTCCCCGAGCGCCGCACAACTTCTGGCCGCCCGCCTGCCGCCGCACCGCCGCGCCCGAGCGCGGCCGGCCGCTTCTGCTCTACGAGCGCATCCGGCGCTGACGCGCGGCCCGCGAGGCGCGGAGAAGCTCCGCTTCGATCTCCTCGAAGGCCTCCTCCTCCGTCGCGGCGCCGGGGGCGCGGCCCAGATCGGCGAGCGCCGCCCAGTGCTCCTTGGTCGAACCGAGCAGAAGGCGCCGTCCATCCACCTCCACCAGCACCAGCGTCCGGCCGATTCCGACCCGGGTCCGCGACACGACGTGCAGGGGGAGGACCTCCGCCGCCTCGGGCGAGCCCTTGGGACGCGCGGCGAAGATGCGGCTGGCGCCGTAGAGCACGGCGGCGGACACGGCGAAGGCGGTCGCTTCGATCCAGGGAATGGTCATCGAGGGCTCCTCCGGTCCGTTCCGGCCAGGGCGATGACGCGCACCGCGGCGCGTCCTTCCAGGGCGATCAGCTCGCCGTAGGCGACGGTGGTTCCATTCGCGACGACCTCGACCGGCGAGAGCGCGGCCCGCGTCAGCGGGAGCACGTCGCCGGCGCGCAGCGCCTTCAGCTCCTCCTGGGCCAGGTCGGCGTGCCCCGCGTCGATCACGACGTGGTAGCGCTCGCGCGGCGCGGGGACGTAGGCCGCTTCCCCGCGGAGGGCGGCGATCTCTTCCGGCGTGAGCAGTCGGCTCATGGCGGTGCCGGTCAGCGGGCCGCGCTCTTCGTGGTCTGACCGACCACGGCGCGGACGAAGGCGAGATAGCGGCGCATCGCGAGACGTTCGACCGCGCTCACGGCGCGGCCGCGAACCTGGGCGGCGTGAGACTTCCGGCTCCGGGACTTCGAGGCGCGAGGCATCGGCGTTCTCCCTTCCCACGGCTTCGCGGATCGTCCGACCCGCGCGGTGACTGGCTGGTTACGGCGAGGCAAAAGGCAACGGGCGTGCCGGGCCGCGGAAGGGAATTTGCCGGCCGCGTAAGCTGCTTATTGGTATGTGTTTATAGGATTGGCGTGAACGTCTGGAAGGAGCGCTCGACATCGGCAGGAGCGGCGAAAACTTGAGCGAAATGCGAAGGGCCGTGCAGAAATCATATCCGGCCGGCCGCCGCCACGGAGCGCAACCCCGATGGCGTGCCCGGCCGGCCGTTCTGTTACAAGATCAGCATCGCGTCACCATAGGAGTAGAACCGATACCCCTCCCGCACCGCCTCTTCATAAGCCGCGAGCACCCGCTCCCTCCCCGCAAGCGCCGAAACCAGAAACAGCAGGCTCGACTTCGGCAGATGAAAGTTGGTGACCATCCCGGCCACGACGCGGAATTCGAATCCCGGCAGGACGAACAGCGACGTGTCGCGCCAGTCGCCGCCGGCGGGCTCGCCGTCCCGCGCCCAGGACTCGAGCGCGCGCACGGCGGTCGTCCCCACGGCGATGACGCGCCCGCCCGCCGACCGCGCGGCGTGGAGCGCCGCCGCGGTCTCGGGCGGCACGCGATAGGGCTCCGGGTCGAGCGCGTGCTCGGCCGGATCTTCGGTCGCGACGGGACGGAACGTTCCGGGGCCCACGTGGAGCGTCACCGCCGCGATCGCCGCTCCGCGGTCGCGGCAGGCCCGGAGCGTCGCCTCGGTGAAATGGAGTCCCGCCGTCGGCGCGGCGACCGAACCGGGCTCGCGCGCATAGACCGTCTGATACCGCTCACGGTCCTCGGGCTCGTCCGCCCGGTCGATGTAGGGGGGAATGGGCACGTGTCCCACGCGCGCGAGCCAGCTCTCGAACGGAAGCGCCCCGTGAGGGCGGAACGCCACGCGGCGGGCACCGCGCTCCCCGACCCCGGAGACGACCGCGCTCCACGCGGGATCGGCGAACGCGAGCGGGAGTCCCGGGCGAAGGCGGCGCGCGGGCCGGGCCAGCGCGAGCCACGCCCGCTCGCCGGGGACGATGGGCGAGGGCGGCTCTTCTCTCACCAGGAGCAGCTCGACGTCGCGGGGTGAGGCGCAGCCGGCCTCGCGTGGCAGGCGAGCGAAGAGCCGCGCGGGGATCACGCGCGTGTCATTGACGACGAGAAGGTCGCCCGGGCGAAGGTAGCCGGGAAGATCGCGGAAGCGGCGGTGCTCGATCGCCGGCGCAGGGTTCGCGCCGGGCGCATCGTGGTCCGCCGCACGAGGGAGCACGAGAAGGCGCGATTCGTCGCGTTCGGCCGAGGGGTGCTGCGCGATCCGGTCGGCGGGAAGGCTGTAGTCGAAGTCGGAGGTGCGGAGGGGCCCCGCGTTCACCCCGCCGGCCGCTCGACGCCCGCCAGCGACGCGATGGCCGAGACCAGGTCGTTCGCCTCGATCGGCTTCGTGAGGTAGGCCTGGTATCCCGCCTCCAGCGCGCGCCGCTGCGTGTCGCCGCCGGTGTAGGCGGTCAGGGCGAGCGCCGGGACGGTACCGCCGCGCTCCCGGCCCCGCTCGCGCACGGCGCGGATCAGCGTGATCCCGTCCATGCCCGACATCGCGATGTCGCTGATCAGCACGTCGGGCTTCTCACGGCCGAGCGCGATCAAGGCCTCGGGGACCGACCGCGCGGACGTCACGCTCGCCCCCGACCGCTGCAGCAGGGCGGAGATCGCCTCCAGGGCGTCGGGGTCGTCCTCGACCACCAGCAGCCGGAGCCGGTTCAGGCTGGGCGTTTCCGAGAGGACCGGCTTCACGTCCGGTCGCGCCATGGAGCGCACCGCCGAGAGCCCGCGCGCCTCGGCCGGAGGAAGGCTCACGATCATCGTGGTGCCGCCCCCCAGACCCGGGCTCCTCGCCTCGACGGCGCCGCCGTGCAGCTCGACGATCTGCCGCACGATCGCGAGCCCCAGCCCCAGCCCGCTCTCGGAGCGCGTGGTCGAGGGGTCGGCCTGGTGGAAGCGCTCGAAGATCTTCGGCAGGACGTCGGGAGCGATCCCCTTGCCGGTGTCGGCCACCTCGATCCGGACGCCCGCCTCGGTGCCCCGGACCGACACGCGCACGGTGCCGTCCCGCGGCGTGAACTTGATCGCGTTCGAGAGCAGGTTCCAGACGACCTGCTGCAGGCGCGTCGCGTCCCCCCACACGGGACCCGCGGTGTCCTCGACCATCGATTCCACGCGCACGTGCTTGGCCTCGGCCGCGCCGCGGATGTTCACGATCGCCGCGGCGACGATCGGCTCCAGCTCCACCAGGGCCACGTCCAGGCGCAGCTTTCCCGAGACGATGCGGGAGACGTCGAGCAGGTCGTCGATCAGCTTCATCTGCAGCCGGACGTTCCGCTCGATCACGTCGAGCCCGCGCGTCAGCTGCGCTTCGTCGCCGTTCGCGGAGCGGAGCAGGGAGACCCACGATAGCATGGTGCCGAGGGGCGAGCGCAGCTCGTGGGAGAGGGTGGCCAGGAACTCGTCCTTGCTCTGGTTCGCGGCCTCGACCGCCTCGCGCGCCGCTTCGGCGGCGCTCCGTGCCGACTGCTCGCCGGCGAGCGCGGCGCGCAGCGAGTCCTCGGCCCGGCGCACGCGCAGGAGCGAGCGCACGGTCGCGACGAGCACGGTGGGTTCGATCGGCTCGGTGAGGGCGGCGTCGGCCCCCCCTTCCAGGGCCCGCACGGTATCGGCATCGCTCACGTACGTGGCCGACACTTGGAGAACCAGGGTGGAGGCGGTCCCGGGATCGGCCTTGATCCGGCGGCAGACCTCCCAGCCGTCCAGTCCCGGGAGCTTCACATCCAGAACCACGATGCGAGGCTCGCGCTCGGCTACGAGGCGCAGCGCCTCGAGCCCGTCCTTGGCCTGGATCACTTCATAGCCCGCGCGCGCCAGGATCCGCTCCTTGTGGTAGCGCGCGGTGTCGGTGTCGTCCACGACCAGGATCAGCTCCGGCTGGGGGGCCATCGATCGCTCCTACGCGGCGGCCGTCCGCCGCATCGCCTCTTCGACGCGCGGCAGGATGCGCTCGCGGGAAAGTGTTTCCTTGGAGATCACGCCCGCGGCCATTTCGAGGAGCCGGTCGCGCTCGCCTTCCCCGAGCGCCTTGGACGTGACCACGAACACGGGAATCTCGCGCGTCATCGGATCGCTCTTCAGGCGGCGCAGAACCTCCTCGCCGTCCTGGTCGGGCATCCGGAGATCGAGGCAAATCGCGCCGACCTGCCCGGAGCCCGCGACGTGGAGCGCCTCGGCTCCCGTGGCGGCCTCGAGCACCTCGACGTGCGGCGCCGTCAGGCTCTGGCGGATCAGATAGCGCGAGATCTCCTCGTCGTCCACGATCAGCACGCGGCGCATGACGACGTCTCCCGTCATGGACGAGATCTGCCGGATCAGGCGCTGGCGGTCGATCGGCTTGATCAGGTAGGCGTCCGCTCCCAGCGCGGCTCCCTTGGCCTGATCCTCGACGGTGCTCACGATCAGGATCGGCGTCGCTCCCGTATCCGGACGGCGCCGGAGCTCGGTCAGGAAGGCCCAGGTATCCTCGCCGCGCAGCAGGACGTCGAGGAGGATCAGCGCCGGGCTCATGATCGACAGCGCCTCGCGCGCCTCGCGCAGCGTTCGGGCGTGGAGCACCTGATAGCCCGCGGCCGAGAGGTACTTCTCGTAGAGAAGTGCCTCCTCGGGCGCGTCCTCGACCACGAGTACGGGGAGGCGCCCGGGCATCGGGTGCCAGGAATCCAGGGCCACGCTGTCGCGCTCCGCGTAGGAGACCGGGATCTCCGCCACGAACGTGGATCCGGCGCCCACTTCGCTCCGCACGGAAACCGATCCGCCCAGGAGCTCGGCCAGCCTGCGGCAGAGGGGAAGCCCCAGTCCCGTGCCGCGGACCCTCCGCTGGATCGCGCTGTCGATCTGCGTGAACTCCTGGAAGATCCGCTCCTGGTCCTCGGGCGCGATCCCGATGCCGGTGTCCGACACCTCGAACGCGATCTTCCCTCCGCCGTTGACCAGGCGCGCGCGCACGCGGACCTCGCCCTGCTCGGTGAACTTGAGCGCGTTCGAGATGAAGTTGCGCAGGATCTGCGAGACCTTTCCCTCGTCGGTATGGAGCGGCGGGATCTCCTCCGGCTCCTCGAAGACCAGGGCGACCGAGGTGGTGACGAGGAGCGGCCGGAGCATGCCGCGCAGGGCCCCGAAGAGGTTCGACACCTCGAAGAGGGTGGGGCGCACCTCGGACTTCCCCGCCTCCACCTTGGCCAGGTCGAGCAGGTCGTTCACCAGCTCCGACAGCTCGCTGGAGGCGCGCCGGATGAACTGAACCTGCCGCTCCTGCTCCGCCGTGAGCGGGCCGTCGGTGCGCTCGAGGAGCATCCAGGCAAGCGCCTGGATCGAGTTCACCGGCGTGCGGAATTCGTGCGTCATGTTCGAGAGGAAGCGCGACTTGAGCTCGTCGGCGCGGCGCAGATGGTCGGCCTTCTCGTCCAGCTCGGCGTAGAGCGCGACCACCCCGCGGTTGGTGTCCTCCAGCTCGCGGTTCAGCACCAGGAGCTGCTCCTGGCGCTGCTCCAGCTCGGCCATGGTGGCGAGCAGCTCCTGGTTCTGGCGCTGGATCTCCCCGAGGGCGTCCTGCGGCTTTTCCTTCGCGAGCGACTCGGCGATCGCGACGATTTCCGCCGGGCTCACGAGCGGCCGCCCCGGGGGGACGAGCTTGCTCAGGGTGACGGTCGTTCCCTGCGCCGGATCGGACACGATGCTGAACTGGTCCATCAGGCGCCGCGCGCCGGAGATGCCGATTCCCATGCCCGTCGTGGAGCGGTAGCGCCCCTCGAGGATCTCCGTCAGCCGGCGGATGCCCGGCCCCGTGTCGGTGACCCGGATCGTGAACACCTGGGGCGGCGTGACTCCCTCGACCCGGAACTCGGCCATCCCCTGCTGCGCGTAGGCGACCGCGTTCCGCGCGATCTCCGAGACGGCGGTGGCGATCCGCACCTGATCCTGTCCGTCGAATCCGAGGAGACCCGCGATCCGCCGCGCGCGCTGGCGCGCGAGCACCACGTCCACCTCCTGGCGCAGGGCGAGCGAGAGGATGCGGCTGCTCACGCGGCCTCCCGCAGCGCGACGGCGGTGGCGTCGTCCCGCCCCCTGCCGAAATCGCGGTAGAGAGCGCCGGCGATGACCGCCGGATGGCGATGCTGGAGTCCAGGATACCGGGCGAGGTCCCAGTGGGTGGCGATCCCGTCGGTGTGGAGCAGGACCAGGGCGCGCCGGGGCCAGGGATAGACGAACTCGTGAACCTTGCGAACGGAGTGGCCCAGGACGCCGTGGTGGGAGACCATCGACCGCTGCTCTCCGGGAGCGTGCACGGAGGCGGAGATGTTGCCGATCCCCACGAAGCGGCCCACGCGCTCCTGAAGATCCAGCTCGAGCACGGCCCCGGCGGCCCCGCGCGTGGCGCGGAGTCCCTCGTGGATGCGCTCGAGGATCGAGACCGGCCCCTCGTCGGTGTGCTCCAGGAAGAGGCGCGCCGCCAGCGAGGAGGCGGCATGCGCGTCGGCGCCGTGCCCGAGACCGTCGACGACCAGGACCAGCGTGCGGTCGGGGCGATGGGCGACCGCCCAGGCGTCCCCGGAGAGCTCCTCGCCGGGGCAGGGGACCTGGACCGCCCCGACCTCGATGGCGCTCGCGTCGCCCCGGGGCTCGGCCCCCACCCTGGCGAACAGGATGGTGCCCGTCTCGCCGCTGTAGAGATCGAAGCAGGTGGCGATCCGGCGAATGGCGCCGAGGCCGCCTCCGATGCTCCCCTCCCTCGTCGAGAAGCCGTCGCGCAGGGCGCGATCGAGGTCGCGGATGCCGGGGCCGCGGTCGAGCGCGACGATCTCCACGGCCCGCATTTCCGGTTCCCTCACGGTCGAGAGCACGATCTCTCCCCCCTGCGCGTGCTTCACGAGATTCGTCGCCGCCTCCGTCGCCACCAGGCCCACGCGGCCGGTCTCCTCGGAATCGAACCCGATGCTCTCGGCCAGCACCGCCGCCGCCCGGCGAACCTGCCCCGCCTGGCTCATCTCGCGGACCGGGATCGCCTGCGTCTCGATCACCGCCATCGCGTGATCGCGACCCGGGTGCCCCGGCCCGGCTCGGAGGTGACCTCGAAATCGTGGCAGAGCCGCTTGGCCCCGCCCAGTCCCAGACCCAACCCCCCGCCCGTGGTGAAGCCGTCGCGCAGCGCCTGCTCCACGTCGGGGATCCCCGGCCCCTGGTCCTCGAACACCACCCGGATGCCGCGCCGGTTCCCGTCGTTCAGCGCCTCGAGCCGCATCGACCCGCCCCCGCCGTGGGTCAGCGTGTTGCGCGCGAGCTCGCTGGCGGCGGTCACGATCTTGGTCTGGTCCACCAGGCTGAAGCCCGCGTACACAGCCCACTCGCGCACCAGCTGGCGCACGCCGACCACGTCCTGCGAGGTGCGGATCTCCTTGGCCTCATCCCTGAGTACGGCCACGCGAACGCTCCGCGGATCCCGCGGCGCCGTCGCCGCGGATCAGGTCCATGCCTCGCTCCACGTTCAGGGCGGTACGCACCCCCGGGAGCGAGAGGCCCAGCTCGACCAGGGTGATCGCCACGGCCGGCCGCATGCCGACCACCACCGTCTCGGCATCCAGAACATGCGCCATCGCGGCGATGTTGGCGAGGATCCGCCCGATGAAGGAGTCGACCACTTCGAGGGAGGAGATATCGATGACGACGCCGCGCGCATGCGCCTCCGCGATGCGGGAGGTGAGATCGTCCTGCAGGGTCATCGCGAGCCGGTCGTGCATGTCGACCTGGATCGTGACGAGCAGGCAGTCGCCCATCTTGAGGATCGGGATCCGTTCCATGGTCCCGTTCCTCAGCGCGACGGACGAGGAGGAGGCGCGCCGCCGTTCCGGGGGGCCGCGCCGTCCACCGACGCGACCGTCAGGCCCCGCCGCGCGAGCGCGATGGCGAAGGCGTCCGCGAGCGTGGACTTGGTGGCCACCCCCTGCAGCTCCACGCCCAGGTGCACGATCGTCTGCGCGATCTGGGGGCGGATGCCGCTGATGATGCACTCGGCGCCCATCAGCCGCGCCGCCGCGATCGTCTTCAACAGGTGCTGCGCCACCAGCGTGTCCACCGTGGGCACGCCGGTGATGTCGATGATCGCGTAGGAGGAGCCGGTCTCCACGATCTTCTGGAGCAGGTTCTCCATGACGGTCTGCGCCCGGGTCGAATCGAGGGTGCCGATGACGGGCAGGGCGAGGACCCCCTCCCACAGCTCGACCACGGGGGTCGAGAGCTCGACCATCTCCGATTCCTGCCTCCGGATGAGCTCCTCGCGACTCTTCATGTAGAGCTCGGTCGTGTAGAGCCCCAGCTGGTCCAGGATCAGGGACGCCGTCCAGAGCTGCTCGGCGAGCTGGTCCGAGTCGCGCCCCAGCTCGTGGCGGAGCCGGGCGAACAGCGGCTGCTTCAGGGAGAAGACGAAGACGGCGGTATCCGT
The DNA here is from genome assembly GCA_035631035.1 of Candidatus Binatia bacterium. Classification (NCBI taxonomy): domain Bacteria; phylum Candidatus Binatota; class Binatia (SeqCode); species Binatia bacterium. The sequence continues at coordinate 30,266 of DASQJL010000073.1, forward strand.
CGGCGAGTAGCCCTGGATGGCGCGCGAGCGCGAAAGGTCGGTCAGGAACTCGCGGGTCTCGCCCCAGGCGGGGGTGCGGATGTCGGTGGAGGCGCCGCCCTGCAGGCTGCTCGCAAAATGGCTGAGGAACCGGCGCGACTGGTCCGTCAGCTCGTCCTCGCGGGCTCGGTCGCGCTGATAGCCCAGCGCGGAAATCTGAAGCTGGATCCAGTCGGCCAGAAGCTCGCGCTCGTAGCGCTGGACGATCTCCGGAATGCGGCCCACCGATGTCGCGGTACTCATGTGAGGTCCTCTCCTTGGCGAGAAAACCGAGTCGTTTCCGAAGTGCGGATATTCCGAAAGCGGACGCCAGATGGTAAGAATACGACCAGCGGAGGAGAAGCGTAAAGTTACAAGCGTGCAGGGGGGTGATTTCGTTCGAAAAAAGGGCCCCCCTCTAGAAGCCTTCCAGCCGCTGCTGTCCCTCGGGGTTGGGAGCGCCGGGCGTCGCCCGGGACCGCCCCAGGTGGGCGAACGCCAGGTCGGTGGCCTCCCGCCCGCGGGGGGTCCGCTTCAGGAAGCCCTCCTGGATCAGGTAGGGCTCGTAGACGTCCTCCAGGGTGTCCGGCTCCTCCCCCACGACCACGGCGATCGTAGAGAGGCCGACCGGGCCGCCGCCGTACTTCACGACGATGGCCTCCAGCATCCGCCGGTCCATGTCGTCCAGGCCGCGGGCGTCCACCTCGAGGAGGGCGAGGGCGGCCTGGGCCACGGCGGACGTGATCGTCCCGTCGGCCCGGGTCTCGGCATAGTCCCGGACCCGCCGGAGGAGGCGGTTGCCGACCCGGGGCGTCCCGCGGGCGCGGGAGGCGATCTCCTGCGCCCCCCCGGCGTCGATGGAGACGCCCAGGATGGTTGCGGACCGGCGGATGATCCGGGTCAGCTGGTCGCGCGAGTAGTAGTCGAGCCGGGCGGAGAGGCCGAAGCGGCCCCGGAGCGGCGCGCTCAGGAGCCCGGTGCGCGTGGTCGCGCCCACCAGCGTGAAGCGCTTGAGATCGATCCGCACGCTGCGCGCGCTGGGTCCCCGGTCGATCATGATGTCCAGGCAGAAGTCCTCGATGGCGGGGTAGAGATACTCCTCCACGACGGGATTCATCCGATGGATCTCGTCGATGAAGAGGATGCCGCGCTCGTCGAGATTGGTGAGGATGCCGGCGAGGTCGGCCGCGCGCTCCAGCACCGGCCCCGAGGTCTGGACGAAGGGAACGCCCATCTCGGCGGCCAGGATGGAGGCGAGGGTCGTCTTCCCCAGCCCGGGGGGTCCGTGGAACAGGATGTGGTCGAGCGCCTCGCCGCGGGCCCGCGCCGCCTCGGTCGCGATGCGGAGCTGCTCGCGCAGGCCGTCCTGCCCCGTGAAGTCGGAGAGCTGCCGGGGGCGGAGGCTCCCCTCCAGCTCGCGGTCGTTCCCGAGGAGCTCGGGATCGGTCACGCGCTCCCGCTCGGGCCCGGGAACGGGCAACGGCGCGGGCCCGGGGAGGCGGCGCTTCTTCGGCTCGGGCGATGCGGGTCGGGGCATTTGGCACTCCGGTGAACCGGCGGCCTGGCTGGACGTCATCGGGAACGGGTGAAGCCTAGGCTAGCGCACCTTCTGCTGCAACGCCCGGCGCACGACGCTCTCCACGGTGGCGCCCGCGCCCAGCTCCTGCACGGCCTCCTGGGCCGCGCCCAGGGCGCCGCTCCGGGAAAAACCGAGCGCGGCCAGCGCGGCGGCCGCGTCGGACGCAACGGTCGTGTGCGCGCCGAGCGCGCCCGGAGTTCCGGCGGCCGCGGGCGCCGCGCCGCCGAGCGCCGGCGCTTTCTCGGAGAGCTCCACGACCAGGCGCTGCGCCAGCTTCTTCCCCACGCCCGGCAGCGTCTGGAGGAATTCCGCGTCCCCCGCCTGGAGCGCCTCGCGCACGCGCGAGGCGGTGGCGCCGCTCAGGATGCCCACCGCCAGCCGCGGCCCGATCCCCGAGACCGAGATCATCCGCTCGAACAGCTCCCGCTCGACATGGTCGGCGAAGCCGTACAGCTGGAGCGCGTCCTCGCGTACGTGGAGATAGGTGAGCAGGGACAGGGTCTGGCCGACCGCGGGGAGCGTCTCGAAGCAGGAGACCGAGATGTGGAGCCGGATCGAGATGCCCCCCATCCGCACGACAGCGGAGGTGGGCATCTTGGAGACGAGGGTTCCGCTCAGGGCGTCGATCATGACCGGGAAAACCTCCGGATGGGGATCGCGACCCTCGCCGACGTGACCAGCGGCGAGCGGTGCGCGTGGCAGAGGGCGACCGCGAGCGCGTCGGCTTCGTCCTCGGTGACGGCGCCCACGCCGGGAAGGAGGCGGCGCACCATGAACGCGACCTGCTCCTTCGCCGCCGCGCCCTGCCGCACCACCGCCATCTTCACCTCGGGCGCGGTGTACTCGTAGATCGCGGCCCCGCTCTTGCGCGCGGCCAGGAGGACGACGCCCCGCACATGGCCGATCTGGAGCGCCGCCTTGGCGCTCTTCCGGACGAAGGCCGATTCGACGGCGACCTCGTCGGGAGCGAGCTCCCCGAGCAGATGCGCCAGGGCGTCGTGCACGGCGACGAGACGGTCGGCAAAGGAGAGGGAGGCCCGCGGCGCGATGGCGCCGGAGCGTTCGTAGTGGACGCGGCTGCCCTCGAGGCGCACCAGCCCGTAACCGGTGGCGCGACTGCCGGGGTCGATCCCGAGAATCCGCCGCCCCGCCGCGGGCGCCGAAGCGGGTGCGCGCCCGACCGCCGGAGCGGGTGCGCGCTCGGCCGCTGCCGCGGCGGCGCTACTGCTGGAACTTGGTGAGGACTTCGTCCGAGATGTCGAGATTGGACGAGATCCGCTGGACGTCGTCATGGTCCTCGAGCGCCTCCATGAGCTTCAAGGCCTGTTCGGCATCCTTCTCGGACAGCGCGATCGTGTTCTGGGGCACCTTGGCGATCTCGGCGGAAGTCGTGACAATCCCCTTCTTCGCCAGGGCCGCCTTCACCGACTCGAACTGCGGGAGCGGCGTCATGATCTCGTACGTTTCGGGGTCGTCGGTGGCGACGTCCTCGGCGCCGGCGTCGAGGACGAGCTCGATGAGGGACTCCTCGTCGATCGCGGAGCGCGGAATGACGATCTGCCCCTTGGCGTGGAACATCCACTGCACGGCCCCCGCCTCGGCCATCCGTCCGCCCGCCTTGGTCAGGATATGCCGGAGCTCGCCCGTGGTGCGGTTCCGGTTATCGGTGAGGGAGTCCATGAGGATGGCGATGCCGCCGGGGCCGTAGCCCTCGTACGTCACCTCCTCGTAGTTCACCCCCTCGAGCTCGCCGGTTCCCTTCTTGATGGCGCGCTCGATGTTGTCCTGCGGCATGTTCACCGACTTGGCGCCGAGGACGGCGGTGCGCAGACGCGGGTTGGCGTTCTGATCCCCGCCACCGGCGCGCGCGGCGACGATGATCTCCTTGATGTACTTCGTGAAGATCTTCCCTCGCTTGGCGTCCGTCGCGGCTTTCTTCCGCTTGATGGTCGCCCACTTCGAATGACCCGACATGCCGCGTTCCCCCCTGTACGTCTAAGACTCCGCGTCGCCCCGGCCGATCGTCGCGCCCGGGCGTGAAGCGATCAACGCACCAGCACCAGACGCCGCACCAGCTCGCGTCCCGCCGCGCGGAGCCGGTAGAAGTAGATCCCCGCGGCCGCGGGGCGTCCGGCCTCGTCGCGACCGTCCCAGCGGATCAGGTACTGCCGCGCGGTCGCCTGATCGGAATCGACCAGCGTTTTGACCAGGCGCCCCCGCGCGTCGAAGACGCGCAGGTCGGCCGCCACCGGGGCGCCGCTGCCCGCGAGCGTGAACGGGATGTCGGTCGCGCGGAGGAACGGATTGGGGCGGTTCTGCCCCAGCACGACGCCCGCCGCCGAGGGCGGTATCGCCACGTCGGTGGTCGCGCCGGTCGTGAAGCGGAACGGCTCGCGCGCGCTTCGCCCATGGCTCAGGGCATCGGTGGCCACGACGCTCCATTCGTAGGTGGTGCTCGGGCCGAGGTAGTTCGCCACCTGGGCCGAGCTGTCGGTCGTGGTCTTGCTGAAGACCACCTGGTTCGTCGTGAGATTGCGAAGGGTCACGGTATAGGTCAACGCCTCGTTCTGCGGATCGGTGGTGCTCCGCCAGCGCAGGGTCAAAGGCGTCGTGGTCACGGTCGTGTTGTTCGACGGAAGCAGGAGATTGAACGGGCGGGGAAAGACGGGCGCGCCCAGGGACGAGGACCAGATCGCGGCCTGGACGTTGATCCGGCCCCACCCGTAGATGCTGTCGGGGATGTTGGCGCGGTCCGCCGTTGTCATCAGGGCCTGACGAACCTGGGCGACGGTCCACTCGGGGTGCGCCTCGCGCACCAGCGCCGCGGAGCCTGCGACGAGCGGCGTCGAGAGCGACGTGCCATTCGCCTGCGCGATGGCGACGTTGTTGCTAGCGACCGCCCAGTAGGTGCCTACGCCCTGGGCCACCACCTCCGGCTTGATCCGGCCGTCCGAGGTGTTCCCGCGGCTGGAGAAGCTGGCGATGCCGTTGTTCGTGTCTACCGCCCCGCACGAGAGGATGCTGTCGGCATCGGCAGGGCTGTCGAGGGTGCGTCCGCCGGGTCCGGAGTTCCCCATGGCGTTGGCCACGACGATGCCGCGACGGGCCGCGAGGATGGCCGCCTGCGCCACGATGGTCGTATGCCCATTCAGGTCGTTCCAGGTGTAGTCCGTCTGCCCCGGGTCGAAATCGAGATACGCCAGCGACGACGAGATTACGTCCACACCCAGCGAGTCGGCCCATTCCGCCGCCGCAGCCCAGTTGTCCTCCTCGGCATGCGTCTCGGTGGGGACGTACTCGGTCTTCGCGAGCGCGAACGTCGCGTTGTACGCGGGGCCAATCAGGTTATTGATCCAGTACCCTCCCGCCACCGCCCACGTGCCGGTCCCGTGGTCCCACTGTCCCGAGGCGTCCGGCGGGATCTGGTTGGCGGTTTCGCTGTCCTCCCAGACGAAGTCCCACTCGGCGATCCGCTTGAGCTGGATCGTCGCCGTGTGGCTCTTGTTGAAGCCGGTGTCGAACATCGCGAGGATCACGCTGGCGCCGCTGTATCCGGAATCGTGAACGGCGGGAACGTTGATGCTGGTGAGCTGGGTGATTGACGGGCCGTAGCCGGTCGAGGGCGGCTTGTTCAGGGCCGAGGCGCGAGCCGCGCCGGGAGCCGGGGCCGCCCCGTGCTCATCCGTGCTCGGCGCGCCCTCGATGGCTGGCCCTTCCGAGACCGGCGTTATGGGCCGGGAATACTGAAGCGGCAGGATCGCGCGCACGAACGGAAGGGTCGCGATCCGGCGCGCCTCCCCGTCGTTGGCCATCACGCTCACCGCGTTCATCCACTTGGAGACGTGCCGCACGCCCGCCCCCGTCGCGGCGACGGCTTCGACGTAGCGAGCCGGCACCGGGACGTCGTCGAAATCGGGCGCGTACTGGCCCCCCTGCTCTTTCGCGCGGCGGGCCCGCGCGCGCTCGGTGAGCCGCGCTCCGGCGTCGCGCACGGCCGCGCCGAACGAGCGCTCGTCGAACACTGCCTTGTCGGTGAATACGACCCAGAGCGCGGTGCGCCCCTCGGCGGCGATCCGTGCGACCGCCGACGCGCTGAGCACCGGCTGCATGCGCGGCGCGGGGGGCGTGAAGCGGGAGCTCCGCTCGAGAGCCTCGGCGCGCGCCGCCTTCGACCGCGCGTCGGGCGCGGGGGCCGGGGCAGCGGAAGCAGCGGAGGCGAGCGGCGAGATCCCCAGAAGGAGCAGGGCGAGACCGCCGAGAGCGGCTCGGGAACGTCGGATCGCAGGACAGAGGAGCCCGCGGTGCGAGGCGAGATGAAGATCCATGGGTGTCATACTCCCTGGCCGGCTAGGCGGAGGCCATCGCTTCCTTGTCGGCCTTGGCCTGCGCGATGACCTTGTCGGCCAGCTCGCGCGGCACTTCCTCGTAGTGGCTGAACTTGGTGTGGAACGAAGCGCGCCCCTGGGTGAGGGAGCGCAGGTGCGTCGAGTACTTGTACAGCTCGGCCTGCGGCACGTGCGCCCGGATCTGGTCGTAGCGCGACTCCGAGTCCATGCCGAGGATCTTCCCCCGTTTGGATGACAGATCGCCCGTGACGGCGCCGACGAAATCCTTGGGCACGCGCACAACGATCTCCACGATCGGCTCGAGCAGCACGGGGCCGGCCTCCCGCACCCCCTCCCGGAAGGCGAGCGCGCCGGCGATCTTGAACGCCATTTCCGACGAATCCACCGTGTGGTAGGAGCCGTCGTAGAGCGCGGCGCGGAAGTCCACGACCGGGTAGCCGGCCAGCACCCCCTCGTGCATCGCCTCGACGATCCCCTTCTCCACGGCGGGGATGAAGTTGCGCGGGACGGAGCCGCCCACGATCTCGTCCACGAACTCGAACCCGCTCCCGGATTTCAACGGCTCGAAGCGGACGTGGACGTCCCCGAACTGGCCGCGGCCGCCCGTCTGCTTCTTGTGCCGCCCCTGCTTGCTGACCGATTTCCGGATGGTCTCGCGGTAGGGAATCCGCGGCTTCGCCGTCTCGACGTGCACGCCGAAGCGGCGCGTCAGCTTCTCGAGGAGCACGTCGATGTGGAGGTCGCCCAGCCCCGAAAGGACCGTCTGGTGCAGGTCGCCCTCGACGCGGACGTGGATGGTCGGGTCTTCCTCGCGCAGCTTGTGGAGGCCCGAGCCCATCTTCTCCTCTTCCCCTTTGTGCTTGGGCGCGATCGCGACCTCGTTGGTCGCGCCGGGAAACGGGACGGGCGCGAGCACGATGGGATGGTTCTTGTCGCACAGGGTCTGGCCGGTGTGCGTCTCGCGCAGCTTCACCGCCGCCCCGATGTCGCCCGCGGGGAGGGTGGCCGCGTCCTTCCGGTCCTTGCCCACGATGGTGAAGAGCTGCCCGATCTTCTCCGCGCGCTGTGCGCTGGAATTCCAGACTTCCTTCCCCGGCGCCAGCGTCCCCGAGAAGACGCGGATCATCGAGAGGTCGCCGGCGTGGCTCTCGCTGCTCGTCTTGAAGACGATCGCGGCGAGATGCCCGGCGGCGTCGGCAGGGAACTCGACCTTGTCGGCGCTGCCCGGTTTCGTCCCCACCACGGGGCCGCAGTCGGACGGCGAGGGCATCAGGTCCACGATGGTGTCGAGCGCGAAATCGATCCCGTGCATCGGATAGGCGGCGACCGGTACCGCCGGCACGAACGAGCGCGCGCAGACCCCCTCACGGAGTCCCTTGTGGATCTCCTCGACGGAGAGCTCCTCGCCGCCGAGGAACTTCTCGAGCAGCGTGTCGTCGGCCTCGGCCGCGGCGTCCACGAGAGCGGAGCGCGCCTGGCCGATCTCGGCCTCCATCTCCGCGGGGACGGGGCCTTCCTTGGAGGAGCCGTCCTTCTCGAAGAAGAACGCCTTGTGCGACGCGAGGTCCACGATGCCACGGAACGACTCCGCCTGTCCGATCGGCCACGCCACCGCGACGAAGCGCTTTCCCAGGCGCTCGGTCGCGCGCGCGAGCGCGCCCGCGAAGTTGGCGTGCTCCTTCTCCATCTGCGTGATGACCGCCAGCGTCGCGCACCCGCGATCTTCGATCTTCTCCCACACCGCCTCGGTCCCGGCCTCGACGCCCGCCGGGGCCTTGAGGCAGAGGATCACGCCGTCGGCCGCGCGCAGTCCCGCAACGAGATCACCCGCGAAGTCGGCGTAGCCCGGCGTATCGATGAGGTTGATCTTGTGGTTGCGCCATTCGATGGGCGCGACGCCCAGGCTGAGCGAGATCTTGCGATGGGTCTCCTCCGCCGTGAAGTCGAGCGCGGTGGTCCCGTCTTCGACCCGGCCATGCCGCGTCGTGACTTTGGTGCGCCAGAGGAAGGCTTCGGCGAGGGAGGTTTTTCCGGTGCCGTGCTGCGAGGCGAGTGCGACGTTACGGATCTGGCTCGTTTGGAACTCTTTCAAGGGAGCCCCCCTGGTTCCGGTCCCTCCGGAACCGATGGTAATTATAAGCGGCTAATGTAGATAGCTTGTCCCGGAATGGTACCACACTCGAGGGGGGAAAAGAAAGCGGCGAGGCGGTGAGAAGCACCGCCTCGCCGGGGAGTACCGACTTTGCTTTCGAGCTTACTTCTTGCGCATCCGGGTCGCGGCCAGACCAAGGAGTCCGGTTCCGAGGATCATGACCGTGCTGGGCTCGGGAAGCGACGGCGGAGGAGGAGCCGTGCCAAGAGCGGCCGACCACTCTTCGAAACCATCGTCGGAGGTGAGGTCAGCTTCCATTCCCGTCGTAGCGCCCATCTGGGTGTAGAAGTAGATCTGATCCGTGGAGCTGGCACCGGCGAAGTACGACGTCGGGATGAGCACCTGAGCATCGTCGCCACCGCTACCGGTGTTGAGATTGTAGTTCAAGTACACCGTCTGATCGGTCGTGCCATCCAGGTTGTACCGGAGCACGCCACCCGCGCTCACCACGTCCGTCGTCGACGTGAGCGAACCGGAGCCCGCCAGCGTGTAGATCTTCAGCTGGTCGAGCGAGAGGTACTGCTTGCCATCCGTAGCGACCTCGTTGATGTCGACGCTGAACTGGTAGTAGTTCACGCCGCCAACGTTGATCACCGCGAGCTGGCCCAGCGTGACGCTGTGGGTCCAGATGCCGCCCACGTCGTCATACGTTGCATTCGCGTTGCCGTCCGTGTTCAACCCCTCTTCGGTCGGGGAGTTGTGGAGACGGAGGAACGGATTGTACACGCCCGTGCCGGTCGGATCCGTGCTCAGCTGAGTCCAGATCGTTCCGTCGGCGGACGTCGCAGTCGCGTCCTGAGTGGTGAGATCGATCGGCGGAAACGCGAACGCCGCCGACGCGCCGAGGAGTAGCCCCGCGGCGCCGAGGAAGAGCACCTTACGAATCATTCGGTAACCCCCTAGATGCATTGCGCGAACAGTCGGGGATGAATGCCCACGCCACCGGACTTAACGCCGCACTCCCGGTACAACCCCCCCAGGCCGGGAAAGTGGCGCTGGAAAAAACCGCTTACACCTGAGCAAACAGATTGTAGCAGGTGACACCGTGCGAATCAACTGCAAAATTCACGGACCGTTTGGATTGCACTACCCAATGAGGATAGTCAGGCAGGCCCGACGTGTCTAGCGCATTAGGGCGTCTTTTTGCTGTCGGACCTCTGCCAGCGCCGGCGAATTGGGGAAATTCTCCAGGAACAGCTGAAGATATCCCGCCGCCCGGTCCCGCTGCCCGTTGGCCGCCGCGACGCGGGCACCATCCACAAGTGCTTGGGCCGTATAGGGATTACGCGGATGGTGTGCAGCCATGTCATCCACGGCGGCCAACGCCTTGTCCCATTGTTTGAGGACCAGGTGCCCCCGGATGATGTTGTACCGGCACAGGGGGGCGAAGACGGAGGTTGAATCGGTGACGATCATGCTCTCGTAGACCGTGATTGCGCGAGCGAGTGCGGCGGCGGCCGCCGCCTGATCCCCACGCGCCGCGTAACGCGTCGCGATCGTGATCGGCGCCTCCACCGCGGCCTGAGTGCGCGGATATTTCACGGGAATCGACTCCAGCGTCGCTTTCGCCTGGTCCCATGCGCCGGTCTGCTCCTCGAGCATCGCCTCCCGAAAGAGCGCGGCGGGTGCCACGTCCAGATTGCGCGGGTAGAGGGCGACGACTTCGCGATAGGTGGCCAGCGCGGCAGGGAACTGCTTGTTCCCCTCACGGTACACGGCCGCGTCGAACAGCGCCCGCGGCGCGAGGTTGTGCTTCGGAAACTCACGCGCAAACGCGTCGAGCATGGCAATCCCACGAGGATCGGTCGGGTGCGACATGAGCTCGATCTTGGCGCGCGAATAGCGCAGCTCCGGCGTGAGCGCCTTGAGATCCGGATGCGCGGCCACCAACTTCTCGAGGGCGGTCACCTGCTCCAAGGCGTCGGGCGATCGCCGGAGCTCGAGATCGGTGCGTACGATCCGCGCGCGGATGAGGGCTTCGAGCATCGGCTCGCGTGGCTTCTCGAGAAGACCTTTGAAATAGCCGTTGCCATAGTCCAGCTCTCGTTGCGCGCCCGCCTCGTCGCCACGTTCCCGCCGCAGCTGCGCCATGAGCTCGGGCACACCCAGGATTTCGTCCTCCTGCGATGTCCCCTTGGGCGGCGGCACGGGCTCGTAGCGGCGGAGCATCGCCCGCATCCGCTCCACGGCTTCGTTGGTGCGGCCCAACGCGCGGAGCGTCCCGGCCGCGACGAAGTCCGCCTGGCGCAGCGTCATCGTGTCGCCTTCGGCGTGCTGCTCCATCCAACGCCCATCTTCGAGCGCGAGGTCCGGACGGTTCGCCATCGAGGCGAATCGCGCGGCCTGCGTCTGCGCCGCGGCCACGAGCTGAAGCGCTTCCCGTCCGATCCGCTTCTCCCGGTCGCTTCCCCGCAGGAATGGAGGGTGGGCGGCATCGCGCACGCGTAGATAGTCCCCGCGGAGACGAAGAAGGCCCACGGAGTCGGGATGGCTTCTCCCCAGAAACGCCTCGGTCTCCGCTTTCTTCGCCTGGTAGATCGCCTGCTCGACACGGTACCGCTCGGCACGGCGGTCGGCCGTGCCGCACCCCGCCGCGATGACCGCCGTTGTGAGGAGCAGCAGGAGACGGACGTCCGCGCGGGTCGTCATGACGCCTCCGCCTGGCGGGCCTGGTAGAAGCGCGCCGCCGCGCTATAGATGAAGAAGGTCGCGAGCATGCTGAGGATGGCATAGAGGCCGATCAGCACGCCGATGATCTCGGGGCGGATCTGGGTCACGAGAAACGACCCCATCACTTGTAGAACGAGCAGGATCGCCGCGGCGGGAAGCGAGAGCCCGATCACCACGAGGAAGGTCGGGAAGAAGTTCGCGAGCCCCTCCCGAAGTCCCCCGCCGAACGCGCTCCCGAAGCCCCGCCCCGGCTGCACTGCCGTCACGGGGATGTAGACGAAGAGGCTCCAGATCGCATACCCGACCAGCATTCCGAGAACGGTGACGCCCATCGAGCTGGCGAAACCGCTGCGCAGGACGGCCCGAATGGCCTTCAGCACCGCCGGCTGGTTGAGGACGAATTGCCATCCCAGGATCAGCGCCTCGCACAGCACGGCCGCGACCAGCACGGCGAAGAACGCCTGCTTGAGCCGCGCACCCGTCGCCGTCGCGGGGAACGCCGCCGGATCGATCGGCCGCAGCACCCGGATCAGGGCCAGCGGGATCAGCACGCTCCCCGCGAACGCATAGAGCACGGCCTCGACGTTGGTCATCAGCGTCGGCAGGAAGGCGTAGAAGATGGGGTAGTGGAGCACCCGGTCGCCGGTCATGCGGTTGGCGAGCCATCCGGCGGAGGCCATGCCCCACGCCGTGCCCAGGTTCATCGCGAGGAACAGGACGACCAGCTCCGCCGCGAGGATCCAGGCGAAGGGAGCGAATTCGTGAAAACGGAAACTGCCGAGCGCCTCCAGCGCCGCGGCGCGTATCGTGCGGGTGTCGCGCGCCATATTCCTCCCGATCCGTGTTGATTCCGAGGGGTGAAGGCTGGAGACTACCGCGCATGCATGGTGAGGGCCAGTACCTTGTCGTCCGGCGGGGCGGCACCGAAGGCGAGCGGGTTGCGCTCGATCCGGCGTCGGCCGTCACGCTCGGCCGCTCCCGCGAGAACACGGTGGTCCTGACGGACGCCTCGGTCTCGCGCGAGCACGCGCGCATCTTCCACCGGGAGGGCTCCTGGTGGGTGGAGGACCAGGGGAGCAAGAACGGGACGAAGGTGAACGGCCGCCGGATCGAGAAGGCCTCCCCGCTGACGCCCGGCGACATGCTCCAGCTCGGCAACTTCCAGGTGGCGTTCTCCGCGAGCGGGAGCCAGGTCACGGCGCGCGTGGCCGACGTGGCCGGGCCGGCCACCCTGCGGTCGATCAAGGTCGAGGAGTTCGAGACCGGGGTGGACACCCGCTCCCTCGGGGCCGGCCTGGCTCCCGAGCGGGTGGGCGCGTTCCTGCGCGCCATCGACAAGGTAGGCCAGGCGCTCCTCGCCCATCGCACGGTGGACGAGCTCTTCGCGTTCGTCGTCGAACTGGCGAGCGACGTGCTGCGCGCGGACCGCACCGCCCTTCTCCTGCGCGATCCGAACTCTGACGCGCTGGTCGCCAAGGCGGTGAAGCAGGCGGCCGGGAGTGAGGGGGACATCGTGGTCAGCCGGAGCATCGCGCGCGCCGCGATCGAGCAGAAGCAGGCGCTCCTCACGGGCGACGCGCAGAGCGACACCCGCTTCCGGGAACAGCAGAGCGTGATCCAGCAGCGGATCCACTCGGCGATGTGCGCTCCCCTCTGGCACGACGACCGGGTGCTCGGACTCATCTACGTCGACAACGTCGCCGCGCCGGCGCCCTTCGAGGAGAGCGACCTCCGCCTGCTCACGCTGATCGCGCACTTGACCGCGGTCAAGGTGCGCGAGACGGAGCAGTACGAGGCGGTGGAGCGCGCGGGAAGGCTGGCCGAGGAGCTCCGGCGCGCCGCGACGATGCAGCAGAACCTGCTTCCGCCCGAGCCGGTCCGCGAAGGGATCGTCGTGGTGGCCGGGAAGAACATCCCCTCCTTCGACGTCGGCGGCGACTACTTCGATTTCATCCCCGCCGAGGACGGGTGCCTGGTCGTGGGATTGGGCGACGTGGCCGGCAAGGGGATGGCGGCCGCGATGCTGATGATGAACCTCCAGGCTTCCGTGCGCGCGCAGGTCGAGACGGGGCGCCCGCTGGCCGACGTGATGGCCCGCCTGAACCGCTCCATCCACCACAGCGTGCGCGGGCTCCGCTTCGTCACGCTCTTCGTGGCGCGGATCGACACCCGGAGCGGCGCGGTGAACTACGTGAACGGCGGCCACAACCCGCCGTACGTCATGCGCGCCTCGGGGGAAATGGAGACCTTGAACGCGGGCGGGCTCCTCCTGGGCATGTTCCCCGAGGCCGAGTACGAGGAAGGCACGATCGCGCTCCGCCCGGGAGATCTGCTGGTCGCCTACAGCGACGGGGTGACGGAAGCGCGGGCGCCCGCGAAGGCGGGCGAGGAGTTCGGCGAGGAGTTCGGGGAGGAGCGGCTGGTGGAGTTCCTTCAGGCCTCGCGCGATCTGCCGGCCGAGACCCTGGTCGAGCGGCTGATCGCGCGCATCCAGGAGTTCAGCGGACCCGCCCAGCTCGCCGACGACGTGACGGTCGCCGCGGTGCGGCTCGGCTCGTAGCGAGCCTCAGTCGCTCTGGTTGGTCGCGAGCCGGTTGGCTTCCATCGCCCGCTGGAGATGGCGCTCGACCAGCTTCGAGTGGAGCAGCGTGTCGCGGTAGGCGTTTCTCGTGAAGGAATCGCGCGCGCGGGCCAGCTGGAGCTCGGCGTCGCGCTCCAGGCGCAGCGCCCGCGCTGCCGGCCTCGACCCCATCTCCTTCCTCGTCTCGACCAACACCCGCTCCGCCCGGCGAAGCGCGCGGCGCGCCGTGTCCCGCGGGACCGGCAGGTCCGCGCACTGGCGGAGCAGGTCGACGACGCCGTTGCGCACGTCGCGCGTCTGCCCAAAGGCGCCCCGAACGTAGCCGTTCTTGTAGAGGCGCCGCGCGTTCTCCTGCCTTTCTTGAAGCCCCTTCAGCATGAGGCGCTGGCGCGACGAGGAGGCGGCTTCCACGATGTCCTTCCCCCGTTCCAGCGCGTCGTCGGTCTGGTCCAGCGCGCGCCCCACGACCTCGGGGTCGTTCTCGGGCGGGCCGGCCTGGATCAAGGCGCTCTTCAAGTAGGCGCGCGCCTCGAGGGTGAGGCGGTTGGCGCGCGCGTAGAAGCTCTGCCCGCTCGCCTCGCGGGCCTCGGTCTGGCGCTCCCGCGCGTTACGCAGGTCCGAGCGCGACTTGTCGCTGGCGCTCCGGCGCACGCGCCCCTCCGAGCCGGCGATCATGGCGTCCGTGCGCAGGATCTCGCGCGCCACGCGGTCTCCCTCGGTGAGACGCTGGGCGCTGGGGGCGGGGCCGAACGAGGAGGCGGGCGGCAGGTAGGGGCCGTACAGCTCGTCGGTGCTAAGCGCCGAAGGCGAGGACGCCGGCAGGAACAGGGCCGCGGCAGCCAGAAGAGCAGGCAGAATCCGGGCGTGTTCGCGGCGCATGGGTCCTCGCGTCAAGGCTGGGCTGTTCGGTCGGCATCCATCGATCGTTCCGGCATGGCGGGAATAAACGATGCAAACGGCACGCCACGTATAGGGTTACCGCGTCCGAATCGGCAACGGGTGCCAAACCTCGTTTACAGGATGAAGTTACCCCGGGCGTTCGCGGCCATGGCGATGCGAGGCCGGGGTCCGGGTCGAGCGCCGATGGACGGGAACGTACCTTCGTCTGTACGGAACGGTCCGGAGCGCGCGGAGCGATGGCCGTTCGCCATGCCGGGGTGCGCCACGGCACAGCACCACCTATCCCTGTTCCGAAGGCTCCGGCTCGGCGGCGCCGATCGGGATGGAGTGGCTCTCCATCCGGGAATAGAGGGCGCGGCGGGAGATGCCAAGGAGTGATGCCGCCTTCGTCTTGTTCCCCTGCGCCCGCTCGAGGGCCTCGAGGATCATCTTCCGCTCCATCTGGTCCAGGCTGAGTCCCATGGAGAGGAGGTCGGCGCCGTCGTGGGCGGCACGCGGACGGTCGTGCGGGAAGTGGGATCGGAGAATCGGCCCCTTCCCCGCCAGGATACAGGCACGCTCGATCAGGTTCTGCAGCTCGCGGATGTTCCCGGGGTAGTCGTAGTTCACCAGGAATTCCAGCGCCTCGGACGCGAGCGCGTCGGGGGTCCGCTCCTGGTGGATCAGGAAGTGGTTCACCAGGGGGTGGATGTCCTCGCGCCGCTCCCGCAGCGGGACGAGCCGGATCGGGAAGACGTTCAGCCGGTAGTAGAGATCCTCGCGGAAGCGCCCGTCGTGGATCATGTCCTCGAGGTTCCGGTTCGTCGCGGCCAGGATCCGCACGTCGGCGCGCCGCATCTCCTCGCCTCCGACGCGGACGTAGATATGGTCCTGCAGGAAGCGCAGCAGCTTGACCTGGATGCTCTGCGGCAGCTCGCCGATCTCGTCGAGGAAGACGGTCCCGCCGTCGGCCACCTCGAAGCGCCCCGGCTTGGTCCGGATGGCGCCGGTGAAGGCGCCCCGCTCGTGGCCGAACAGCTCCGATTCGAGCAGGGTCTCGGGGAGCGCGCCGCAGTTCACGGGGATGAAGGGAGCCTCGCAGCGATGGCTCGCCGCGTGGATCGCCTGCGCGTAGACCTCCTTCCCCGTCCCGCTCTCGCCCGTCAGCAGGACGCTCGCGTCGGTGGGCGCCACGCGCTGCGCCAGGTTCAGCGCCTCGCGAATCGCGGGGCTCGATCCCACGATCGTCTCGAAGCGGTGAAGGTGGATCTGCTCCTGAAGGCTCTCGATCCGGCCGCGCAGCACGGTGGATTCCTGGCGGAGCTTCCGGTGGTCCAGCACCTGGCGCACCCGGACCGGCAGTTCCTCGAGGAGGTTGTCCTTGAGGATGTAGTCGGCCGCCCCCTCCTTCATCATCTGGACCGCCTCGCGCGCGTCGCCGAAGGCGGTCATGAGGATCACGTCGGGCTGGGTGGCCAGGGAACGGGCGTGCCGGAAGACCTCGGCGCCGCTCGCGCCGGGCATCCGCATGTCGGAGACGACCAGATCGAAGGGGCGGGCCTGCAGCTCGTGGATGGCGGCGTCGCCGCCGAGGGCGACGGCCACGTCGTAGCCGGCCTCGGAGAGCGTCGCCTCGATGAGGCGGCAGAGGTTCTCCTTGTCCTCGGCGACCAGGATGCGTTCCAGGGTGCGTTGCGCCATCCGTTACAAGGCCTCGGCCGGCAGACGAATTTCGAACAGGGCGCCCCCCGACGGGGCGCTCCCCACTGTAACCGATCCGCCGTGCTCCGTGACGATTCGATCCACGAACGCCAGTCCCAGGCCAGTCCCCGTCGCCCGCGTCGTGTAGAACGGCTCGAAGATCTTGTTCCGGATCGCCTTGGGGACCCCCGGGCCGGTATCTTCAAACTGAATGCGGGCTTCCCCCTTCTTGCCCTGCACCCGAACGCGCAGACGCCCACCGTCCTTCATGACGTCGCGCGCATTCAGGGCCAGGTTCAGGAAGACGTGGTGCATCGCCGAAGGATCTCCCTCGACCATCATCTCCGGGGCGTCCCACTCGTATTCCAGGGACACCTTGGACCGGTCCAGCTCCACGCGAAGGATGTCGATGGAGCGCTCCAGCACCGGCCGGAGCTCGAAATCCACCGACTCTCCCTTCGGGCGCCGGGAGAGATCGAGGAAGTTCTGGACCACGGTGCCCATCCGGCTCACCTCCTCGTCGATCATCGCCAATAACTCCGCCCGCTGCGCCTGGTTCAGGTTTTCGTACTTCTGGAGGCGCTGGGAGGCGCCCCGGAGCACCGCGAGCGGGTTTCGGATCTCGTGCGCGACGCCCGCGGCCACCTGTCCCACCGAGGCGAGGAGGTCGGTGTGGCGCAGGTTCTCCTCGATCCGGTTCAGATGCCCCACCGTCCTCTGATACCCCGCCCAGATCAGAACGATCAGGAGCGATGCGAACAGGGCGGCTCCGAACAGGGACGTCCGGATCGCCTCGAGCGGCCGGAACGCGCGCGATCCCCCCTCCACCACGACGGCGCCCAGCACCTGGCCGTCCTCGTCCACGACCGGGGCGTAGCCCGACCGGAGGTACTGGCGGTCCTTTTCGTAGAGCGGCGAGTGGGAAGGCTCGCCGATGAGAGCGGTCGCGAGCGAAGCGGGGTCCAGCGTGAGCACGTCCCGCTCGAAGCCGAACGGCTCCTTGAGGCGCAGCAGCACGTGGGAGGAACGGTCGACCAGGAGGACGTTCGACGCCTCCGCTCCCTCGGCCAGGCGGCTCCAGGCCGCGCGCACCTTGTCGGAGGCCTCGATCGCGTCCATCTGGACGACGAAGTCGGTGACCGAGTCCTGAACGGCGGCCGCCGAGTCCCGGACCGCCGCTCCGAGCGAGCGGATCTGCTCGGGCCGGACCAGGAGCGCCGCGATCTGCGCGGTGCCCTCCAGCCGCTTCCCCAGCTCCACGTCCAGCATCGCCTGGGAGGTCCGGATGGAGTAGAAGACGGTGCCGTTGATGACGAGCACCAGCGCCCCGATGAACCCGAGCGTCCAGTAGACGCGCGGGCGGGTTCGGTGCCGCTCGAGAAAGAACATCAGCCGAGCCGGGGGCCGGCGTGTGCTAGGTTAGCCATCCGAACGACATGATACGGCATCCGCTGTTGCTGACGGCTTCGCTCGGCGCGGCCGCCGGCGCCCTGGGCGGGATGATGGGCGTGGGAGGAGGCATCCTCCTGGTGCCGCTTTTGGTCCACGTGATGCGCGAGCCGCAGCACGAGGCGCAGGCGGTCTCGCTCGCGTTCATCATCGCGACCGCGGCGGTCGCGGTCGTTCCGTACCTGGCGCGCGAGCGGCTGGACCTGGGCCTGGCGGCGCTCCTCGCCGCGGGAGCGCTCCCCGGCGTCGTGGCCGGCGCGCGCACGGCCGCGCGGATGAGCGCGCTCTGGCTGCGCCGCGCGTTCGGGATCGCCGTCCTCGCGACCGCGATCCGGATCCTCGTGGCGCCGCCGATTCCTTTGGGAGCGGCGATGCCCTGGCCGTGGCCGTTCGAGGTGGGACTGGGGCTGGGCGTCGGGTTCCTGGCCGGACTCCTCGGAATCGGCGGAGGGACGATCCTGGTCCCCGTGCTCACCCTGGTGCAGCGGATGCCGCAGCACGCCGCCCAGGGACTCTCGCTCCTCCTGATCGTGCCCGTGGGGCTGGTCGGCGTGGTCACCTACGCGCGCGGGGGGAAGCTGCCGGCGAAGCTCCTTCCGGGGCTTCTGGCCGGCGGAGCGCTCGGCGGGCTGGTCGGCGCGGTGCTGGCACAGGGCATCGGGGGGCGCTCGCTCGCGCGGATGTTCGCGGTGTTCCTGGTCGTCGTCTCGATGCAGATGATCTTCAGCAGGCCCCGGCCGCGGACGCGCGCCTCGGGCGACCCCATTTCCGGAGGCCCGTCATGATCCGCCGTTCGTTCGTCCCGTCCCTCGCGGCCCTGCTCCTTCTCCTTGCCGCGCCGCTCTCCGGCGCGCGCGCCGAGGCCACCACGGCTGCCAAGCCCCACAAGGCAGCCAGGCCCGGAACACCTGGCGCCGAGCAGGTCCGCTTCGAGAAGCTCCTCGAGCAGTCGATGCGGGAGCGGTTCGCCGCCAATCCCTCGTACGCCACGTACATGGGCGTCCACGACTTCGACACGCGGCTCGAGAACACGTCGAAAGCCGCGATCGACGCCGAGGCGGCCTCGATGCACCGCGCGCTCGCCGCCCTCGCGACGATCGACAGGGCGAAGCTCGACGCCGACGCGCGGATCGACTACGACCTCTTCGCCAGCGATCTCAACGGCCGCCTCTTCCGGATGACCGAGCTTCGCGACTGGGAGAAGGATCCGGGCACCTACGGCTACGGCTGGGGGATCGGGAATCTGATCGCGCGGAACTTCGCGCCTCCCAAGACGCGCCTCCGGGCGGTGATCGCGCGGCTCCGCCAGGTCCCGCGGCAGCTGGACAACGGCCGCGCCAACGTGAAGAACCCCCCCGAGCTGCTCGCGCGCTTCTCCGCGGAGGACCTCGAGGGGCTGGTGGCCTACCTCGACACCGACGTGCCCCGCGCGTTCGCCTCGGTGAAGGACGCCGCGCTCTGGAAGGAATACGACGCGGCCAAGCTCGACGCCCAGAAAGCGACGCGCGCCTACGTGAAGTGGATCCGCGACGAGCTGATCCCGAACGCGCACGGCAGCTACGTGCTCGGCGAGGACGCGTTCCGGAAGCGGCTCCACTACGAAGAGATGATCGACGTGCCGATCGATTCGCTCCTTTCCATCGGCATGCGCGAGCTCTACCGCCTGGAGGCGCGGTACGAGGACGCGGCCGGGCGCGTGGCGCCGGGCGCGCCGGTCGAGATGGTCGAGGGGATGATGCGCAGCGACCACCCCTCCAAGGACAAGCTGCTCGACGAGGTTCGCGCGCTGCTCAACGACATCCGCGACTACTGCATCGAATCGAACTTCATCCCGATCCCCGCCGGCGTGCCGCTCACGGTGCGCGCGACGCCGGTGTACGAAGCGAGCCGCTCCTTCGCCTCGTTCGACGGGCCCGGCCCCCTCGAGACGAAGGCGCGCGACTCCTACTACAACATCTCCCTTCCGGCCGCCGGCTGGGATTCGGCGCGCGTCGAGCAGCATCTCCAGGCCTACAGCCGGTGGACCCTCGCCTCGGTCTCGATCCACGAGTGCTACCCCGGCCACTACGTGCACTCGCTCTACATGCGGGAGGCGCCGACCTACGCGCGAAAGACGATGGGGTGCAGCTCCTTCGCCGAGGGATGGGGCCTCTATACCGAAGAGGCGCTGTTCGATCACGGCTACGCCCGCGGCGACGCCATGAAGGAGTTCGGCATGCTCCGCTGGGCGCTGGTCCGGTCCTGCCGGCTCCAGGTCGGGATCCGCGTCCACACGCGCGGCATGACGATGGACGAGGCGACGCAGTTCTTCATGGACCACGCGCACATGGAGCGCGCGAACGCCCAGCAGGAGGCCTATCGCGCCGCCTTCGATCCGCTCTACGTCGTCTACACGATCGGCGCCATGCAGATCCGAAAGCTCCGCGACGACGTCCGCGCCAAGGAGGGCGCCTCGTTCGATCTCGCCCACTTCCACGAGCGGATCCTCTCCGAGGGATCGCTGCCGGTCGCGCTGCTCCGGCGCATCCTCCTGAACGACGAAGGGCCCTCGCTATAGCCCGGACGGCGGAGCTCTTGATCGCGCTGCAGAGCGCCCCGGCCTGGACCATTCCCGACCAGGCCGTGGAGGCGCTCCGCCGCGACTTCCCCTCGGTGCGCGTGGAGAACGCGCGGGATGACGCCGCGATCGAGGCGGCCATCGAGCGCGCGGAGATCCTCTTCTGCTGGGGCCTCGGGGACGCGGTCTTCGCGCGCGCCCGATCGCTCCGCTGGCTGCATGCGCCCGCCGCCGGCGTCGGCGCCTACCTCACCCCCTCGATCCGCGCCCAGGCGCCCCGCATCACCAACTCCCGCGGCGTGCACGCGATCCCGATCGCCGAGCACGTCATGGGGATGCTGCTCTCCCTGGCGCGCGACCTGCCGCGCGCCGCGCGCCAGCAGGCCACCGGGGCGATGGACCGCGAGAGCTGGTTCTCGCTCCCCGAGGTGCCGCGGGAGCTGGCGGGCCGCACCCTGGGCCTCTACGGCTACGGGGCGATCGCGCGCGAGACGGCGCGCCGCGCGCTCGCGTTCGGGATGCGGGTCGTGGCGCTGAAGCGGGATCCCGCGCCCCGGACGTGGGATCCCGGCCTCCTCGACACGATCGGCCTCCCGCGGGAGGAGCCGGCGCTCGCCGCCGTGTACGGCCCCGGAGACTTCGACCGCTTCCTCGAGGAGTCGGACGCGATCGTGATCTCCGCGGCGCTCACCGAGGAGACCGAGGGGCGCTTCGACGCGCGCGCGCTCGCGCGCATGCGGCCCGGGTCCTGGCTGGTGAACATCGCGCGGGGGAAGATCGTCCGCGAGGCGGACCTGGTGGAGGCGCTCCGGGCCGGCCGCCCCGCGGCCGCCGCGCTCGACGTGTTCGAGCGCGAGCCCTTGCCGCCGGAGAGCCCTCTTTATACGCTGAACAACGTGATCCTGACGCCGCACGTGTCCGGCCTCTCGACCGGCTACTGGCCGCGCTCGATGGCCCTCTTCCGGGCGAACCTCGGACGCTGGCTGGACGGAAGGCCGCTCTGGAACGAAGTGGATCCGGCACGAGGATATTGATGGCCAAGCCGCTGATCGGCATCACGCCCAACATTCGCGACACGAAGAACCGCGGGACCGAGCACGTGGTGCTCTCCCAGTACGTCGCGATGATCGCCGAGGCGGGAGCGATCCCCCTCATCGTGCCGGCCGTCTCCACCGCCGCGGAGGCGCGCGAGGTGCTGGCGCGCCTCGACGGCCTCCTCATGACGGGCGGCAAGGACATCGAGGCGGAGCGGTACGGCCAGGAGACGCGCGATCGCGAGCGTCTGGCCCACGCCGACCGCGTCGCGTCCGATTTCGCCTACGCGGCGGCCACGCTGGAGCTGGAGCGCCCCACGCTGGGGGTCTGTCTGGGAACGCAGGTGATGAACGTGGCGGGGCGGGGCACCCTGCACCAGCATCTGCCCGAGGACCTGCCCGGCGCGGCGGAGCACGAGGACGACGATGAGGGAGGTTCTCCCGATCACGACGTCGTGATCGAGCCGGGAAGCCGCCTTCGCGAGCTCCTGGGCGTGGCGCGCGCGCGCGTGAACAGCTATCACCATCAGGCGATCGCGAGCGTGGCGCCGGGGTGGCGCGTCGGGGCGCGCGCCGTGGACGGCGTGATCGAGGCGATCGAGCGGGAGGACCGCCCCTTCTACCTCGGCGTCCAGTGGCACCCGGAGCGGATGCGCGGCTCCGAGGTCACGCGGCGGCTCGCCGCCGCGCTCGTGGACGCAGCGCGCGGGGCGCCCGCACGGTCCAGCCGTACTTCTTCCGGATCGCCATGATCTGATCCAGGTGGTTCAGGTCGTGCCCCGCGATCAGCTCCAGCGTTCGCCGCACCGTCTCCTTCCCCCGCTCGGAATGCATCCCGTACCGCGTCCACCAGCTCCGCGGCACCCCCGTCACGAGCTCGAGGTTCACTTCGCGCAGCTGCCGGATCCGGCGGAGCAGCGCCGCCGTGCTCACGCGCCGTCCGCGGAACGTCTTCGCCCATCCGGCCTGGTCGTAGCCCTGGATCGGCGAGCCCGATTCACAGAGCGCCATCCGGTAGCGGTAGCCGTAGACCACCTCGGTGTCGAGGAGGTGCCCCAGGATGTCCGCGATCGACCATTTCCCCGGAGCCGGCCGGCGCCGAAGCTGAGCGGTCGTGAGTCCGCCGACCGCGCGTTCCAGGCGGCCGGCGTGTCCCCGCATCAGCCGGATGGGATCCCGGCCGGCGCGGTAGGCTTCGGTTTTCCGAACGTAGGCGACGATCTCGGGCGTGATTCGGATGCGACGTTGGGAACGCGTCACTCCTCCTCCTTTCGGTTCGCGGGCGGGAGCGCTACTGCGCGACGGCGACCACCTCGCCGGTGACCATCTTCATCCCGCACGCGAACGGGATGTTCGTGTTCACCGTGCCGAGGCCGATCCGCACCGGCTGATTCAGCGGCAGGTCGAGGTGCGCGCCGTTGCCGTTGATCACGATGTCCTTGGCGCAGGTGCGGTCGGTGATCCGCGTGAAGACCAGCGTCGCGTTGGATCCCTTCACGACTTCGATCCGCGCGGGCTCGAATCCGTGCTCGGTCACCTGGATCGGCACGTCCTTGTTCCCCGGCGGCGCCTTCACCGTCTTCGGCTCCTTCTTGGACGAGCATCCGCCCGCCAGCGCCAGCGTCATGGCGAGAAGGACGGCCACCCGGCGCGCCTCCCGCCCCTTCCACGCATTCCTCATGGACACGACTCCTTTCGCGCCCGGCCGAAGCCGGGATCGTCACCGGGGTCCCGCGCGCCGTCCCAGCCGGCTCCGTTCGAGTCCCCTGCCCCTTCCCCCATGCCTGGAGAGCATCGCACAGACGAGGCGGACAGGCGAGGGGGCGGCCCGGCGCCCACCCCGCCTCTTGTCGCGGACGCGGTGAACCGTGACAATCCCGCTCGGACGATCCGGCCGGAGTCCGCGGACTTCCGGCCATGACGACCGGGACCCGCCGCGAGGAGCCGCGATGAGACGTGCCGTGACCCTGCTCGTGATCGCCGCCGCCGCCGTGGGAATCGGCGCGGCGCTCTCCATCTTCCGCCCCCACCTGCCGGCCGCCGAGCGCGGCCGGCGTCTCGCCGAGTCGATGGGCTGCTTCGGCTGCCACGGTCCCGGCGGCACGCGCGGCGCGATGAACCCGGGCCGCACCGACAAGACCGTTCCCAATTTCGAGGGGGACGTGATGATGTTCGCCTCGGGCGCCGCCGAGATTCACGAGTGGATCCATGACGGCGTCACGGCCAGGCGGCAGCAGAGCGCCACATGGCGCGCCCAGCGCGAGAGCGGCATCCTCAAGATGCCCGCGTTCCGGGGGAACGTGTCCGAGGACCGGATAGCCGACTTGGTCGCCTACGTCATGGCCATGTCCGGGAGCCCCTCGCCCGAGGACTCGATCGCGGCGCGCGGCCTGGAGCGCGCCGACAGCCTGGGCTGCACCGGCTGCCATGGCGCCGGGGGCCGGCTGGCGCGCGCCAATCCGGGATCGCTCAAGGGCTACGTCCCCTCGTGGGACGGGGCCGACTTCCCCGACCTGGTTCGGAGCCGCGACGAATTCAAGGACTGGGTCGAGGACGGAGTCAGCGACCGGTTCGAGCACGACGCGCTCGCGCAATTCTTCCTTCGCCGCGCCGTCCTCAAGATGCCGGCCTTCGAGAAGCACCTCCAGCCGGGCGACGTGGATGCGCTCTGGGCCTACGTTCAGTGGCTGCGGTCCGCCGAGGGCAGTCCCCTGGCCCACGGGACCCACGAAGCGTCGCGATGAGAAGGGTCCGCGCGTCGATCGGGGCCGCGGCGGCGTTCGCTGCGATGGCCGCCGCCGCGCCAGGGCCGGCGCAGATGCACGACCACGCGTCGATGCACGACCACCCGATGCCCGCCGACTCGGCCGCGGCGATGCCGATGGACCACGAGATGCCGATGGACCACGCGATGCCGATGCACGGGCACGCGGCGATGACCGGACTCTACGGGTCCTACCCCATGACGCGCGAGGCGTCGGGCACCTCGTGGCAGCCGGATCGGGCGCGCCACCTGGGCGTCCACCGGATGGCCGGGCGCTGGATGCTGATGCTGCACGGCTTCGCCGACCTGGTCGCCGACGATCAGGGAGGTCCGCGCGGCGACGAGAAGCGGTTCGGTGCCAACATGATCATGGGAATGGCGCGGCGGGATCTCGGGCCCGGACGGCTCGGAGTACGCGCGATGCTCTCGGCCGAGCCCGCGACGATCGGGAAGAAGGGCTATCCGCTGCTCCTCCAGACCGGCGAGACCTCGGACGGCCGCACGCCGCTCATCGACCGGCAGCACCCCCACGATCTCTTCATGGAGCTCTCGCTCAGCTACAGCCTCTCGAGCGGGAGCCGCTCGGTCTTTCTCTACGGCGGACTCCCCGGCGAGCCCGCGCTCGGGCCCCCCGCCTTCATGCACCGTTTCTCGGGTGCGGCCTTTCCCCAGGCTCCGATCACCCACCACTGGCTGGACTCGTCGCACATCACGTTCGGCGTGCTGACGGCGGGAGCGGTGGCGGGCGCGTGGAAGGTGGAGGCCTCGGCGTTCCGGGGCCGCGAGCCCGACGAGAACCGCTGGGACGTCGAGACACCGAAGCTCGATTCGCACGCCTTCCGCCTGTCGTGGAACCCGACCCCGGCGCTCGCCCTCCAGGCGAGCCGCGGGCGGCTGAAGGGTCCCGAGTCCCTCGAGCCGGGGATCGACGTCGATCGCACGACCGCTTCGGCGATCTGGGCGGCGGATCTGAAACCGGGACACGCGGAGGTCACGGCGGCGTGGGGGCGGAATCGGGACCGGCCGGGTCCCGCGCTGGATGCCTTCACCGCCGAGGCGGCGCTGGAGATCGCCGGACGGCACACCGTCTTCGCGCGCGCCGAACGGGTCGAGAAGAACGAGCTCGTTCCCGAGGGTGATCCGCGCGCCGGGACCGTCTACGACGTGGGCTCGTGGAGCGGCGGGTACCGCTTCGATCTCTGGAAGCGCGGACACGCCGCGGCGGGGATCGGGATCCTCGCGACGGTCGCCGCCGTTCCCGCCGGGCTGCGCGGCGATTACGGAACGGACCCCAGGTCGACGATGTTGTTCGCGCGCGTGACGCTTCGCTAGACCGAAGTCACTGAACCCGCAGCGTGCCGGACACCATCTCCATCCCGCACGCGTACTTGATGGCTCCCCTCTTCTCCGGCGTGAAGGTGATCGCGACCGGCTGATTCAGCGGAAGCGCACGCCGGATGTGCTGGTCGGGAATGACGATCTCCTTGGCGCACGTCTCGTCCGTGGTGCGCGTCACGAGCAGGACGACCGGAACGCCGTTCTTGACCTTGAGCTCGGACGGGACGAATCCGGCGTCGGTCACCGAGACCTTCACGGTCTGCGGCGCGGCTTGCGAGGAGCGCTGACAGCCGCCCGCGACGACGACGAGCACGGCGAGGACGAGGGCGGCGAGCAGGATGCGTTTCATCGTGGATCTCCTTGGGGTGCTGCGGATGAAGCCGGACCGGTCGAACGCTCCGGCAGGCGGCGGCCCTTCCACCCCGCGTAGATCGCGGGATAGACGACCAGCTCGAGAAGGAACGACGTGATCACCCCCCCGGCCATCGGGGCGGCGATGCGCTTCATGACGTCGGCCCCGCTTCCCTGTCCGAAGAGGATCGGGAGGAGGCCGAAGAGGATGGCGCAGACGGTCATCATCTTCGGGCGGATGCGATGCGCGGCGCCCTCGACGATGGCCTCGGCCAGGTCCGCGCGATCGCGGAGCGCCCCGCGCGCTTCCCGCTCGCGATGCGCGAGCTTCAGGTAGAGCAGCATCACCACGCCGGTCTCCGCGTCGAGCCCCGCGAGCGCGATCATCCCCACCCAGACGGCCACGCTCAGGTGGTAGCCCAGGATCCAGAGGATCCAGATCGCGCCGACCAGCGAGAAGGGGACGGCGAGCATGACGAGGGAGGACTCGGCGACCGAGCGCGTGTTGAACCAGAGCAGCCCGAAGACGAGGAGGAGCGTGATCGGGACCACCAGCATGAGCCGCGCGGCGGCGCGCTCGTAGTACTTGAACTGTCCCGACCAGTCGAGCCGGTAGCGCGGAGGCAGGGCCACGCGCTTCGCGACGGCCTCCTTCGCGTCGTGCACGTACTGCGCGAGCGGCCGGCCCGCGACGTCCACCGAGACGAGTCCGAACAGCTGACCGTCCTCCTCCTGGATCATGGGGGGACCGGTGCGGAACTGGAGCTTCGCCAGCTGGGCCAGCGGGACCTGCTCCCCCGTCATCGTGGGCACCAGGATCCGGCCCAGCGCGTCCGGGTCCTCTCGGAAGCCGCGCGCGTACCGGACGTTGATGGGATAGCGCTCGCGCCCCTCCACCGCCTGAGAGACCGGCATCCCTCCGACCGCGGTTTCGATCACGTCCTGCACGTCCTCGACCGTCAGCCCGTACCGCGCGGCCTCCGCCCGGTCGATGTCGAAGTCGAGGAAGAGCCCTCCCATGATCCGCTCGGCGAAGGCGCTCCGCGTGCCGGGCACGTCCTGCAGCGCGCGCTCCACCTGGACGGCGAGCCGCTCGATCGTGGCGAGGTCGGGCCCGTAGACCTTGACCCCGACCGCGCTCCGGACGCCCGTCGCGAGCATCTCGTTCCGCGTCTGGATCGGCATCCACCAGACATTGGGCATGCCGGGCACGCGGACCCGGCGGTCCATGTCGGCGATGAGGCCCTCCCAGGTCATCCCCGGCCGCCACTGGGATTCGGGCTTCAGCGTGACCACCGTCTCGACCATCGACATCGGCGCGGGGTCGGTCGCGGTCCTGGCGCGGCCGATCTTTCCGAAGACCGTCGCGACCTCGGGGATCTCCTTGAGCTTCTGATCCATGTACTGCAGCACGCGACCCGCCTCGGTGGCCGACATGCCGGGGGGCGCGGTGGGCATGTGGAGAATGGTCCCCTCGTTCAGGGGCGGCATGAACTCGCTCCCGAGCCGCAGGTAGACCGGGATGGTCGAAAGGACGAGAAGCACGGCCCCCAGCACGACCCAGCGGCGATGGCGGACCGAGAAGCGCACGACCGGCGCGTAGGCGTTCACCAGGCGCCGGCTGATCGGGTGGTCGCGCTCCGGCCGGATCCTTCCCCGGATGAACCAGGCGGCGAGCGCCGGGGTGAGCGTGACCGCGAGAAGGGCCGCGAAGAACATGGAGTAGGTCTTGGTGTAGGCGAGCGGCTTGAACAGCCGCCCCTCGGTCGCCTCGAGCGTGAAGATCGGGAGGAACGAGACGGTGATGACCATGAGCGCGAAGAAGACCGGACGGCCGACCTCCTGGAGCCCGCGGACGATGACCTCGGAGCGCGGCCCGGCCTTCCCGCCCGCCTCCCACGCCTCGAGCTTCTTGTGCACGTTCTCGACCATGATGATCGACGCGTCCACCATCGCCCCGATCGCCACCGCGATCCCGCCCAGCGACATGATGTTCGCCGTGAGCCCCTGTGCCTGCATGAGGATGAAGGAGAGGACCACGGCAATCGGCAGGGTGAGGATGGGGATGAGCGCGCTCCGGAAGTGGAACAGGAAGACGACGATCACGAGGCTGACGATCAGCATTTCCTGGAGCAGCTCGTGCCGGAGCGTTCGCACGGCGTTGTCGATCAGGGTCGACCGGTCATAGGTGACCACGAGCTGGATGCCGGGCGGAAACGCCCCCTTCACCTCCTCTAGGCGGCGCTTCACCCCCTGGATCACGCGCAGCGCGTTCTGCTTCTGCCGCATGATCACGATGCCGCCCACGACCTCGCCCCTGCCGTTCAGCTCCGCGATCCCCCGCCGGGGCTCGGGGCCGAGGTGAACCTCGCCCAGCTGCCCCACGGTCACCGGCACGCCGTCCTCCCCGACCTTGACCACGACCTGCTCCAGGTCCCGGGTGGAGTGGATGTAGCCGCGGCCGCGCACGAAGTACTCGTGCTCGGACATCTCGAGGACGTTGCCGCCGACGTCCTTGTTCGACCGGCGGATCGCCATGTCCACGTCGCGGAGCGAGAGTCGGTAGGACTCGAGCCGCCGCGGATCGAGATCCACCTGGTACTGGCGGACGAATCCGCCGACCGAGGCCACCTCGGCGACTCCGTCCACGCTCTGGAGCCAGTAGCGGAGGTACCAGTCCTGGAAGGAGCGGATCTGCGCGAGGTCGTTCTGCCCGGCCGTATCGACGAGGGCGTATTCGAACACCCAGCCCACGCCGGTCGCGTCGGGCCCCAGCTGCGGCGTCACCCCCTCGGGAAGGCGCCCCTGCAGCGAGGCGAGATACTCGAGCACGCGACTTCGCGCCCAGTAGACGTCCACGCCGTCCTTGAAGACGACGTAGACGAAGGAGTCGCCGATCATGCTGAGCCCGCGCACGTACTGCACGCCGGGCGCGGAGCGGAGGGCGGTGACGATGGGATAGGTGATCTGGTCCTCGACCAGGTCGGGGCTCCGCCCCATCCACTCGGTCGAGATGATGACCTGCGTGTCCGAGAGATCGGGGATCGCGTCGAGCGGCGTGTTCCGCAGGGCGCGGACTCCGAACAGGGCGGCGACCAGGGCCAGGGCGACGGTGAGGCCCCGGTTTCGAGCGCACCAGGCGATGCAGCGTGCGATCACGCGTTTCCTCCTACGGCGCCGATGTCGCGGCCCTGAGCTTGCTTTCGGCCGCGATCAGGAAATTGCCCGACGTGACGATCACGTCCCCGGGCCCGATACCGGACTTCACCTCCACGTCGTCCCCCGCCTTGGCGCCAAGCTCGACTTGCCGCGGCGCGAAGCCGGCGGCCCCCTGGTCGACGAACACGATGCTGCGATCCCCCTCGTAGAGCACCGCGCTCTGGGGGATGGCGAGGCGAACGCCGAGGTCGCGCTCCAGCGTGACGTCGACGAACATGCCGGGCTTCAGGTCGCCCCGCGCGTTGGGAACGGTCACGCGCACCTCTCCCGTGCGCGTGTTCGGGTCGAGGTAGGGCGTCACGTACGAGACGCGGCCGGCGCGCGTGCGCTCCGGCAGGAAGGGCGTCTCGATCACCGCGTTCATGCCCGCCCGGACCAGGGCCAGCTCGTACTGGTAGACGCTCGCGACCACCCAGACCGGGTGGACCGGCGCGATCTTGTAGAGCACCTGGCCGGCCATGAACGACGAGCCCTCGACCACGTTCTTCTCGACGACAACCCCGCCTGCGGGCGCGAGGATCGGGACCGCCTCGAGCGGCTTGCCCGAGCGCGCGATGGCGTCGATCTGCGCGGGGGTGATGTCCCAGAGGCGGAGCCGCTGGCGCGCGGCCTCCGCGAGCTCGGGATCAGCCCCGGCGCCGGGGGCGGCCGCGCCGGAGCCCATCCCCGGCATCCCCGGCGCCCCGGCGGAGGGAACCGCGCGAAGCGCCTGGAGGAATTCCTGCTGCGCGGAGAAGAGCTCGGGGCTGTACACCGAGACGAGCGGTTCCCCCTGCCGGACCACCTGCCCGGCATAGTTCACCTGGATGCGACGCACCCACCCCGAGAACTTGAGCGAGACCTCGCTCCGGCGCGTTTCGTCGTAGGTCACCCTGCCCGCGGCGCGGATCGTGGCCCGGATGGGACGGGGCGCGGCCACCGTGGTCCGGATGCCGATCGACTGGCGGCGCGTCGGGTCGAGCAGCACCGGGCCGAAGCCGGGAACGGCGGCCAGACCCGGCGTCGCGGAGCCGGGATTCGACGGCGCTCCGGAGGGCAGGGCCCCCGGCGGCGGCGTTCCGGCCACGAAGGTGAGCTGGTCGGTGCTGGTGCTCAGCCGCCAGGACGCCACGGCCTGCTCGCCTCCGGGAGCGCGGATCGCGAGGTTGAGGTCCCACTCGCCCGTCATGGCCAGCCCGTACCGGATCTCGTAGACGCCCGGCCGCGCTTCGGTGACGACCCCGCGGCTCTGCATGCGCGGCATCGTCCCCATCGCTTCCATGACCGAGGACATCTCGATCGTCGCGCCCTGGACCGGCTTCCCCGACGCGTCCCGGAGCGTGACCACCAGGCGGTTGTCGCCGACGACCGGGCGCGCGGGCCGGCTCTCGGCCGCCACTTGGAAGACGCCGATCCGTTGCGTTTCGCTCGTGGTCGCGACGGTGCTCTTCCGGGAGCAGCCGGCGGCCGCGACAAGGAGCATCGCCGCGGCCAGGGCGGCGAGCCGCAGGAGGCCTCTCGGGACGCGCGGCCCCGGATCGTTCGGCGTCATCGGGAGTCCTCCTCGCGCAGCGGCGCGGGTTCGAGGCCGATGGCGCGCTCGAGATCGGCGAGAGCCATGTGGACGGTTGCGATCGACTGGTAGCGGTCGAGCCGGGCCCGCGCGAGATCCCGCTCGGCCGTGAGGAGCGTCAGGAAGTCGGACCGGTTGGATTCATAGCCGGCGCGGACCGAGGCGAGCGCGCGCTCGGTGGCGGGAACGACCCGCGTCTCGATGATCTCCAGCTCGTGGCTGCTCTCCCGGACGCGCGCCCGGGCGATCTCGACCTGGGCGCGGATGGAGTCGGACTCCGCGATCCGCTCCTGCTCGGCGCGCCGAAGCTCCGCCCGCGCCGCGCGGACGCCCGCGCCGCTCCTGCCGAACCCGAGCGGAAGCGTCACGCCCGCGCCGACCATCGTGCGCCACTCGGGCACGTCCATCGTCCGGTCGTAGCGGCCGATCAGCATCAGCTCGGGAAGCCGCATGCGGCCCGCGGCGACAATCTCGGCCCGGCGCGCTTCGATCGCGGCCGCGTTCGCGCGCAGCTCGGGACGGTTGGCCGCGGCGGCGGCGAACGTTGTGTCCGCCAGCTGGTGGCCGATGTGGGGCAGATCGCGGGGCGGATCGGGAAAGGCGCGGTCGGTCTCGTCGTGGAGAAGGGCTCGCAGCCGCGCCTGGACCTCCCCGCGCGTGCGGCTGGCCGCGAAGAGCTGATGCTCCAGCATCCCCTGCTCGACGTCCGCCTGCAGGGCGTCCTGCTGCCCCACGGTCCCGGCCGCGTACTTCTGCAGCGCGACCCGGCGGAACTGGTCGAGGAGCCCCGCGATCTCGCGGTTCACCTCGATGCTGCGCGCCGCGAGATAGAGCTGGAAGTAGACCTCGCGCGTCATGCGGAGCATCTCCAGCCTCATGGCGCGATAGTCCTCGCGCATCGACCGGGCCATGGCGCGGGTCGCTTGCCCCATCGCGGCGCGCTGCCCGAAGAGCGGCACCATCTGCGAGACCTGGACCGACCAGCCCGGGCCGGCGGAAGAGCCGAAGCTTTGCGGAGCGACCATTCCCTCGACGCGGGGATCGTCCCAGGCGCCGGCCGCGTCCGCCCGCGCCTCCATCGCCTCCCACGCCGAGCGCATCGCGGCGAGCGAAGGGTTGCGGCTCAGGACGGCGCTCTCGAGCGAATTCAGATCGAGGCTCGAGGCCCCGAAGATCGAATCCAGGGGCGCGGGCGCCTCGGAGGGCTGCGCGGCGCGCGCGGAGGCGGCCGGCCAGGCGAGGGCCAGCGACAGGAGCAGCGGGTACAGCGGCGCGCGAAGGCGCATGCGATCACCACCTCGAATGGCTCGTGAACGGATTCCGGGCGCGCGAGCGCGCGCGGGCGAGCGACGACGGCCGGGAGCGGAGAGCGCGGCGTGACGCCGGCTCCGGCTCAACCGGTGGCGGTGATGCGCTTCAGATCAGGAGGATGGTGGTCCGGAGGAGCGGCGGCGAAGGGCCGGGCGGATCGGCCGCGACCGCCTGCGAGGCGCGCGGCGCCAGGACGGCGATCGCGACCCGGGCGGAGGGGAGAATGACGGCGGCCGCCGGGGCGCGGTCATCGCCGGGGCCTCCGCCGGGAACGAAGGTCGCGGGGTCGCGCTCGGCCAGAGTCGACGGCGCCGCGCAGCAGGAGCGATCGGCGGCCAGCGAGGCTTCCGCCGACGAAGGGGCGCCGGCGCAGCTCGGGCAGGCGGCCGTGTTCGCCCTCGGAAGCGCGCACGCCGCCCTCGCCAGGGGAACGAACGTCGATCCCAAGAGCAGGGCCAGCACGACCAGCGATCCGATGAGGCGTCTTGCGTTCATGTGCTCCTTCATACCCCGGGGCGGCGGTTCGGAGCCGCCTGACGTCGCTTACCATGCGGCCAGGGAACCCTTCCGCGCAAGGATACCTTGGTATCGGCCGACCCGCGACCGGCCTTCACAGCGCGGTACGCCCTTCTATTTCAACAGCTTGGACAGCCGCCTGTCCTTGAGCGGCGCCCCGCCGGTCTGGCACCCGGGACAGTAGAAGGTTTCGTGGTCGGCGTAGGAGATCCTCGCGATCACGCTCCCGCAGCGCGGGCACTTCGAGCCCGCGTGGTCGTGCACGACGTAGTGCTGGCTGGGCTCGCGCTGCGGCAGCTCTCCGGCGGCCGACTCACGAAGCAGCGCCGTCTGCCGCTCCAGCACCGCCCCGATCGCGGCGTGGAGCCGCCGCGCTTCGTCGTCGGTCACCTGGCCGGTCAGGCGGAGCGGCGAGAGCCGCGCTTCGTAGAGGATCTCGTCCGAGAGGCCGTTTCCGATCCCCGCGATCGCCCGCTGATCGGTGAGGAACGTCTTCAGCTGCCGGGACGACGCGCGGAGCGACGTGAGGAACCGCTCTTCCGAGAGCTCGCCGCGCGTGGGGTCGGGACCCACGGCCGCCAGCTCTTCGAGCGCGTCGGCGTCGTCGGTCAGCCACAGGCGCGCGCGCTTTTCCGTGCCGTGCTCGATCAGGAGCAGCGCCGACCCGTCATCGAACGCGATCCGCGCCGACCACGCCTTGCTCCCCGCGGGACGACGCGCCGGGCCGCCCGGCGCCGGCGGCGGCGCCAGGCGGAGCCTGCCCAGGCGCATCAGGTGGATCACGATCGCGCGCCGGGATTCGCACTCCAGCACGACGTACTTCCCGCGCCGCGAGGGCAGGCTCAGGAATTCGCCCGCGAACGACTCCGGCGGCACGGCGGTCCGGAGCAGCGCCGGCTGGCGGACCGCGATCGACTCGATGCGGCGCCCGGCGACTCCGGCCGCGAGGTTCTCGGCCAGGACTTCGAGGAACGGCAGCTCCGGCACGGAGGCGTGGCCCGGCGCGCCTACTCGAGGCGCGAGGCGACGATCAGCGTGCTCTGGAAGGGAGCGCCGAGCGGTCGGGTGGAGCGCACGGCGAAGCGCTCGCGCGCGAGCCACTCGGACACCTGCTCCACGCTCCAGGCGCGGCCGGAATCGAAGATCAGGTACATCCGAAGGCCGAAGAGTGCCTGCGGCACGGTCGGCATCCCCGGCCCGCTCGGCATCATGCCGTGCACGAGGAGGGTGCCTCCGGGACGGATCGCCTCCCAGGCCTTGCGCAGGAGCTCCAGCGCGGTCTCTTCCCCCTCGGTCTGCAGCACGTTCGAGAGGAGCAGCGTGTCCACGGGCCCGGGCAGCGGATCGCTCCGGTAATCGCCCGGGTAGAGCGCCACCGCGTCGTCGTACCCCTCCTCGCGGAGGATCTCGCGCGCCACGTCGATCGTGGGGGGCAGGTCGAACAGCGTGGCCCGGAGCTCGGGCGTGCGGCGCGCGTACTCGGCGGCGAAGATCCCCGATCCGCCCGCGACGTCGAGGAGCGTCGAGCCGGGCAGGAGCGGTGCCAACTCGGTGACGCGCCCCGCCGCCTCACGGCTCACCGTGTGCACGGCGCGGATGTAGCGCCGGACGCGCGCGGGATCGCCCTCCACGAGCGCTTCGCTGTTCAGCCGCACGCGGGGCGCGCCCTCGCGCACCGCGCGGGCGAGATCCCCCCAGGCGGCGTAGAGCTCGGCGGCGGCTTCGACCATCCCGGTCGCGCCCCCATCGGACGGGACCAGGTAGGTCGCGAGCTCGCGGGGAAGGACGTAGGTGGCGCCGTGACGGTGCAGGACCCCGAGCGCGACCAGGGCCTCGAGCAGCGTCTCCATCCCCCGCGGGTCGGCGTCCAGGCGACGCGCCAGATCGGCCGCGACCTGCGGCCGCTTGTGGACCTCGGGGAAGATGCCCAGCGAGTGCGCGGCGAGGAGCGCCGCCGACTGCTGGTAGCCCATGAGAATGCCCTGCAGCTTCGAAAGCGGCGGCTCTTCGGGAAGGGGCACGCCGCGAGGCGGCCCTTCGCCCGCGCTCTGCACGCCGGTGCGGTACGGCTTCGGACGGCGCTCGGGGCGCGCGGAGGGCGGACCCTGGAAGCGCTCGCGCGGCGGCGGATAGGGGGTCCGGTCGCGCTGCGCGGGATAGGAGGCACGGTCCCGCGGCGGATAGGGCCCGCGGTCGCGAGGCGCGTAGGGTGCGCCTCCACGCGGTCCGGCGGGGCGATCCTTACCGTAGGGCGCGCGGCCGGCCTGCGGCGGCCCGCCGGTGCGGTAGGGCGTGCGTTGCGGCGGGGCGCCCGGGTAGCGCGGCGCTCCCTGCGGCCGTGGCCCGCGCGGTCCGCTGTCGCGGGGGACGTACCGACCCGCTCCCCCCGGACGCGGTCCCATGGCGCGCGTCCCCGGAGGGCGGTTCTTGCGCTCGCGCGCCCGCTCCTCGGCCTGCTGGCGCATGAACTCGAGCTCTTCGGGAGGGATCC
>DASQJL010000074.1 GCA_035631035.1 Candidatus Binatia bacterium
CGCCCAAGCCCCCGGGCCCACGCCCAGTATCCAAAATTGAAGCCGGTCTTCACGTTCATCGGCGTCTCGCCACCTCGTCGTAAGTGCTTTCGGGATCGCGCGTGGGTCCAGAAACGTAGCATCTTCGCCCGGGGCGGGTCAAATGGGTCCGGGGCCAACGAGGGCGATCTTGGTCCGGGGCAAACGGGGCCAGGGTCAGAACGGCCCGCCACCGGGATCGCGATCGCGCGCCACCATCGAGAAGACGATCCAGGGACCGCCGCCGGCGGCCACCGCCCGCAGCAGGTGCTCGCGGTCCACCGGCTCCGGACCCACGAGCGGTCCACCCCAGCGCACGCGGACGCGCACCCGACAGACGCGCAGCACGGAGTCCGCGCGGCCCGCCCGCGACATCGCGGCCGCGCGAACGGCGTCGCCGAGCATCCGGGAGCGCCGGGCCGCCGCGTCCGCCCGGAGCCCGAGCGAGTCGGCGGTCTCTTCGTCGGCGGCCGCAAGCTCCACAGCGGCCCGCCGCTCCTCGTCCCGGGCCGCGCCGGCAAGCGAGTCCAGCGTGCGCGTCGACATCGATTGCGAAACCCCGATGCGAAGGAGAGTCGCGCCGCGAAACTCAGGGCCGCCCACGTGGCAGGACGCCAGCGACCGCGCGGCCGCCCAATCGTGCGCCGCGAGGGTCGCGAGGTAGCGCTCGGCGGCATGCCGCGCCGCGCGCACCTCCAAAGACTCGGGGTTCGTGGAGCAGCCGGCCGACCCCGCGAGCCAGCAAACAAAAAGCGGCGTCGCGATCCGGATCGGGGCCGGACCCAGGCGACGCCGCGTACCAGCTCGGAACGCGCGGCTATTGGCGCATCGCCCGAACCTTGGCACGCCCCTTCGTCTTCACCCCCTTCGCCTCGGCGAGAAGGCGCTTCATGTTCATGAAGTGGACCTCCTGGTAGAACTCCATCCCCTCGTACGGGCCCAGGTACCCCCACCGGCGCGGCTCGGCCAGCGTCTGCCCCCACCCCGCCAGGCGGGTCGCCTTGTCATCGGCGTCGCGAATGTAGTTCCTGGTGAAGCGGATCCCCTCACCGGGCTTGGCGATCAGTCCGTGCCCCGGGACGAGCACGTTGGCCGCATACCGCGGCGACATGAGGGAGTCGAGCGACGCGTACCAGCCGAGCTTGTCGAAGTCGGGGTCGAGGAGCCAGGGAATCGACTTGTTCCAGACGAGGTCTCCCGCGAACAGCACCTTCTGCTTCGGAAGGTGCACGATGAGATCGCCTCGCGAATCCGCGCGACGCCCCAGCCACACCACGTCGACCGGACGGAGCGCGGTGCCGAAGCGCTTGTGGTCCCGGATTCCGATCTCCTTCGACGGGTTGCCCGGAATTCCGAGCGTCGAGTCGATGTCGTGGACCAGGCTCTCGTGCGCCACCAGCGTCGCCCCCGCCGACAGGAACGGCTTGGCGCCCAGGATGTGATCGTCGTGCGCGTGGGTCAGGACGAGGTACTTGAACGGCTTGTTCGGCGAGCGCGCGCGGATCGTGTCGGCCAGCGCCACCCCGGCGCTGTCCGCCATGCCGGAATCGATGACCAGGATCCCGTCCGGAAGCTCCACCCAGCCGGTCCAGACGTAGCTGAGCTTGGCGGCATAGACGCCGGGGGCCAGGCGGCTCACCCGGATGGTGAGGGTCGTGTCCTTGGGCGGGATGGCCGGTTCCGCGCCGGGGAGGTAGATCTGGGCCGGGGCGGCGGCGGGAAGGATCGAAGCCAGCGAAACAAAAAGGGCGAAGAGCGCGATAGAAATGGATAGGCGAACGCGAGTCATGGTTCTCCGTCGGCGTTGGGGGAGGATCGACCGTGACGGTCGGGACTACCCCGGGATGGCGTTGTCGGGTCCACGATTGTATCGCAATTCCAACGTCCGCGGGGCGGCCGCCTTCTAACGGGACGCCAGGTCGCCACCCACTCGAGGAGGTCCGCCATGAAACGTTCGGTTCCCATCGTGCTTCCCCTCTCCCCGACCGCCGCCCTTCCGATGCTTGCCGCAGCCCTCCTGATCGCCGCCCTCGCCCTCGTCGCGGTCCCCGCTTTCGCGGGCGATCTCTGCGACGAAAACGACACCTCCAACACGACCTTTGGCAACGGCAAGGGGTCCTACGCCCGCGACGTCCAGGAGATGCACGAGCCGGCGCCCCAGGGCACGTGGCACATCGACGGCGGGGACAACGGTTCCGTCCAGATCTCCGATTGGGACAAGGAGGAGGTCCTGATCTGCGCCCGCGTCACGGCGTGGGCGCGGGACAAGGAGCGCGCCGAGCGGCTCCTGCGCTCCATCCATGTCGAGAACTCCGGTGGGCGGCTCCACGCGGAGGGCCCCGGGCAGACGCAGAGCGCCCGCTGGGCCGTCTCCTACAGGATTCGCGCGCCGCGCTCGATGGACCTCGATGTGCAGACCGTGAACGGCCCCGTGTCCGTCGAAGGCATCCGCGGCCGCATGAGCCTGCACACCGAGAACGGCCCGCTCGAGCTGATCGGCGCGGGCGGCGACATCGAGGGGCGGACGACCAACGGCCCGCTTACCGTCACCCTGACCGGCTCCCGCTGGCAGGGTCGCGGCCTGGACGTGGAGACCGCCAACGGTCCGGTGCGACTCCGGATTCCCAACGGATACTCGGCCGATCTCACCACCGGCACCGAGAACGGCCCGATGGCGGGCGCCTACATTGGCGCGAGCGGGGGCCGGCGCCATCACCACGTCAACGTGGTGCTCGGCTCGGGCGGGGCCCCGATCCGCGTCGTCACCACCAACGGACCGATCGTCGTGAACTCCGGCATCAAGGGACACGAGGGCGCCCGGGGACATGACGACGCTGACGACGAGGACGACGACGAGTAGCTCCCGGCCCGCTGGTCGCCGGGCAAAACGAAACGGGCGGGGTGCCGGTGCGCCCCGCCCGTTCGCCTCGCCGCGCGACTGGCCGGCGTTACGGCGAAATTACTTCAGAACCGTGACCCGCTGGATATCCTGCCCTTCGGGCGCCACGATCCGGAAGAGGTACATGCCCGACGAAACCTTGCGGCTGTGCGCGTCCGAGCCGTCCCACGTGAGCGTCTGGGCGCCCGCGTAGCGGTTTTCGTCGAGCAGGGTCTTCACGTAACGACCGCGCGCATCGTAGACCAGCACCCGCACGCGTCCCGCCTGCGAGAGCGTGAAGGTCAGCTTGGTCTGCGGGTTGAGCGGATTGGGTGTGGCCTTGGCGTGGAGGGCGTGCTTCTCGTGTCCCTTCCCGTTGTCGCCGCCATTCCCCGCCACCTTCGGCGCGCCGAGCGTCGCCGTGAACGTCCCGCCCGTGCTCAGGCTGCCGGTGATCGTCGCGCTCGCGAGATTGTCCGGAATGCTCTGATCGCCGAACAGGCCCCTGAGGTCGCTCATCGCGAAGCAGGCCCGCAGGGAGACGGTGCAGCCGGTGGTGTCGGACGGGCAATCCTCGTGATCGCACTCGCCGCAGTCGCCGTCGCCGTCCCAGCCGCCGTCCTTGTGCAGAAGTGCCGCGGCATCGCGATCCTCGCCGTCCGACTCGCTGTCGCTCTCACAGCTCCAGTCGAGGCTGGTCTTCCCCGTCATGGCGTCGATGGTCGTGCCGCCGAAGGAGAAGCGGATCGTGGTCAGGTCCACGTTCCGGACGTCGAAGCCGTTGTTCACCGGATCGATCCGGAAGCAGAGGAACTTCCGATGGCTGTTGAAGGCGCCGAGAAGCTTCGCGGTGGCTTCCGTGCCGCCGCCGCCGCCGCCCGTTACGTCGTTCACGGTGATGACGGTGCTCGCGGCATCCGTTCCGCCATGTCCGTCATTGCCCGTAAAGGTCACCGTGTAGCTGCCGGACTGCGTGGATCCCGGGGTCCAGGTGAAGGTGCCCGTGTTGTTCCCGTTGTCGGTGAAGGTCGCGCCCGAGGGAACGTTCGACGCCGTCAGGGTGACGTGGTCGCCGTTCGCGTCGGTGGCGGTCACCGTGAAGGTGACCATCTGGCCTTCGTTGACGCTCTGCGTCGCCGGAGCCGTGACGTCGGGGTTCGTATTGACGCCGGTCACGTCCACGACATGAATGTGCGTCGTCGCCGAGCCGGAGAGGGCGTTCGACGCCGTGAACACGACGTTGTAATCGCCCGACTGGGACGAGGTCGGGGTCCAGGAGAAGGTCCCCGAGGTGTAGCTCGCGTTGGCGGTGAAGGTCGCGCCGGCCGGGAGCGGAGCCGCGGCCAGGGCCGTGATCGCCTCGGCGTCGCTTGCCGTGACCGTGAAGGTGAGATTCGAGCCCTCGTTCACGGTCTGGTTGGCCGGGGCGGTGACGATCGGCGCCAGGTTCGTGCCGGAGGCATTCACCGTGAGCTGGAACGGCTCGGTCGTCGCCTCGCCGTTGGCGGTGGCCGTGACGCTGCCCGACACCGTTCCGAGATCGCTCGCGGTCGGATTCAGGGTGATGGTGGTGACGACGAGGCCCGTCCCGGTCGTGGGCGCGTTCAGCGTGGCCCAAGCAGGCAGGGACGAGGTGAGGGTGATGTTGTCGCCGTCGACGTCGTAGGCGACCACATTCAGGGTCGTCGAAGCGCCGGCGTTGATGGACATGTCGGGGATGGCCACGACGACGGGCGCGGCCGCATAGGCTGTCGATGCGGCGAGGAGCAGGAGCGCGCCCAAGAGAAAGACCTTGGATGCAACTTTCATGGAGCCCTCCTTGGTCCGCGGACACACGCGGAGAGATCGATTGCCCCGCGATGGAGCGTGTGAGCGGTCCCGCTGCGCGGGAGCCGCGCGGAGAACGATGCCGTCCCGAGCAAGGGACGACGGCTGGCTGTCGCCGTGCTGCGGAGGCGCCGAGGTGGAGGCCTGGACGGCCCGGAAGGGCCTCGACGTAATTCCTCCGCCCGCTGGCGGAGCCGTCCCGGTGGTCACCGGTCCAACCGGGACGTGAAAAGGATGCCTACCGGGATGGGTGCGCTACAACCAAAAAGTAAGTAGATGCCCGCTATACCGTCCGGCCGCGCCGTAAGTTAATGGAAACGCTAAGAGTTGCGGGGCCGTCCCTTGCGATACTTCTCGATCCATTCCGCCGCTGCGCGCCGCAGCAGCTCGGTAACCACCGCTCCCGTCTCGATGCTGGCCAGCTTGAAGCGGCGGTGAAGCTCTTCGGGCAGCGCGACCGAGGTCCGGATCATCCCCTTGCTGGATCCGGCGCGGATCCGCTTCATGCGCATGCGCTCGGGTCGAGTCACTTGGAGCGCCGTTCATTCGCGACGAGGGACTTCGGCAGGACCTTCATCAGCGCCACGCGCGCCGTGTGCTGGCGCCGGGCCACCACGATCGGGCCCTCGGCCTGCGTTCCGCGCGCCTTGAGCTCCCAGATGCCGGACTTGAGCATGTGGAGCGAGCCGCACTGGGCGCAGACGCGCTCGAGGGGGGCGATGCGCCAGCTGAAGGGATGCTTGCAGACGAGGCATACGACGAGCGAGACCATGCGAGAGCTCCGCATAGCGCTTCCCTGGCCGGTTCGAGGCTTCCCTGCGGTAATGGTGTCGAGTCTGCTGCGGAGACGACGACTGCGGAGCGATCCCCTGTGCATCAATGATGCAATAGCGCAGCGCCGTGTTCAAGTGAATTCTGCGATATGCCCCCTAAGTATCTGCCCACCTTATAGCTAAAGCGGGCCGCGATGGACAGTCGCGGCCCGCTTCCTATCGTGGGATATCACCGGTACGACGGGACCCTCCCAGGGAGCGTCAATCCTTCGAGGTCGTCTCCCCCGCCCGCATCGTCAGTCCGTCCAGCGACACGACGTACTCGCGATTCTTGCCGTCGAACTTCACGGCGTAGGAGGTCGGATAGTACCCGGGAGCGGCATAGGCGGCCGGCTGTTTCACCTCGGCGGCGAAGTCGGGACGCGTCTCCAGGAAGGCGCGGGTGATCATCGGCTCGATGAAGTTCACTTTCCCGTCGTACGACCCGTAGAGGAGCGTCGCCGTGAAGTCGTGCCCGTGGAATTCGTGCGAGACGGGATCGATCCAGTGGACGCCCATTCGCCGGTGCTCCGTCTGGGGCGGCAGGATATACCCCGCGGGAATGTATTCCTGCGAGGGAAGCTTGAAGCACCGCTCCAGGTTGTAGTTCATCGCCGTGATCTCGGCCCGCTGCGCCTCGGGCACCATGAAGAAATGGATGTCGAAGTGC
Organism: Candidatus Binatia bacterium; assembly: GCA_035631035.1. Classification (NCBI taxonomy): domain Bacteria; phylum Candidatus Binatota; class Binatia (SeqCode); species Binatia bacterium. Next base: position 6,206 of record DASQJL010000074.1, read on the forward strand.
GGGACGTTGTAGACCCCGTCCGGAATGTGCCCGCGCGGATTCCAGTAGAAGGCCACGTGGTCGAACGGCGCCACGGCGACCTCCTTGGGAAGCGCCAGGTTCCACTCCCAGCCGATGTCGTCCTTCGGAAGCTGCATCGGCAGCCCGAGCAGGGCGGTCTCGGAGAAGGTCACGCCGACGGAGACCGGCGTTCCCTTCCGGTCCACGCCCACCCACGTGCGGACGGTGCCGTTGCCGACCGGCGTCTTCTCCCCCACGTACGTCGTGGCGATCGCCGGCGCGACGATGGCCTTGGATGCCGGCGCAGCCGGAGCCGCGCCATGTCCGGCGTGATCCTCGTCATGGGCGGCGGCGAGCTGAGGAACGAACAGAACGGCCGTCAAGGCCATCGCGACGAGCACTCGTTGATTCACGGGTTCTCCTCCTTTGCGGTGGTCTGGGGTCGAACGTCGGAGCGCGAACGTTAACGCGTCACAGGGGCCGGCTGCCAGTCGACCGCGGCCGCCCACTCGGCGAGCGGGGTCGGACGCACGCCGCTCTCCGCGGACATGGCGGCGATGTCGACGTTGTAGCCGACCCGGTCGAACCACTCGAGCATGCTGGCAAAGTCGTCGCTGAACTTCCGGACCTCCTCGATCGGGACCTGCACGAAGCGGATCTCCCGGCCCGCGGCGCGGCTCAGGACGGCGGCCGTTTCCGGCATCGTCAGCTCGTCGCCGGCGATGTCGATGGCGCGGCCGTTCAGGGCGGCATGGTTCTCGAAGGCCCAGGCGCCGTACCGGCCGATGTCCTGCACGGCGACCATCTGAAGCTCCGTCTCAGGACGGATTCCGACCGCGAGGGCGCCGCCCTGGATGGACGGGAGGAACCACGGCGAGGCCAGGTTCTCCATGAAGAAGACCGGGCGAAGGATGGCGTACGAGGGGAACTTCAGGGAACGGATCCGCTCCTCGACGCGGGCCTTGTTGTCGAAGTGCGGAATCCCCGTCTTCCGGTCGGCGGACTGGACGGAGGAATAGACCAGATGGTGGACGCCGGCCTTCCGCGCGATCTCGGCGAAGCGGATCCCCTGCTCTTCCTCCCCCTGGACGCCGGCCTCCCAGGTGTTCTGCACGGCGTAGGCGCCCCACGCCCCCTGCAGCGCGCGCTCGATCGAGGCGGCGTCGTTCAGGTCGCCCGCGACCACTTCCGCGCCCAGCCGCTTCAGCTCGCCGGCCTTGGGGCCTTCGGGGTGGCGGGTCATGGCGCGGACCTTCCGCCCCTTGGCCAGCAGCTCGCGGGCAATCGCGCCGCCCTGCTGCCCCGTCGCGCCGGTGATCAGGATGAGTTCGTTGGAGAGTGCCATCGTTCGTTCCTCCGGTTTCGGGTGTCGCCTATCGAGAGACTTCTTCGGAATGTTCGCGGACCGCGGCGCGGGCCAGCTCCAGGAGATCGGCGAGCTGCTCCAGCTTGCGCGCCCCCACCGGGGCGAGCGCCGACCTCACCGCCTGCGTGACGGCCTTGGACGCGCCCTCGATGCGCTCCACGCCGGCCTTGGTGATCCGGACGTTGACGACGCGACGGTCCTTGGCGTCGCGGGCCTTCTCCACCAGGCCGTTCGCTTCCAGTCGGTCGAGCAGCCGCGTGAGGTCGGGATCGTGCGTCACCATGCGCTCGGCGATCCGGCCGGACGGAAGCGCGGCCGGGCGGGCGCCGCGCAGAATGCGCAGGATGTTGAACTGCGAGGGGCTCAGTCCCGTGGGCTTCAGGGCGCTCGCAAGGACGCGGTTGGCGACCTGGGCCGTGAGCAGGATCTCCACGTGGACCTCTTCCTCGAGGCTCGGGAAGGGATTCGACTGCTGGATCTCGGTGCGCAGGCGTCGTTCCATGCCCTGGATAATAGTCGTTGTGCGGACTATTGTCAAGAGGAATGTTGGCGTGAGGCCTTCATGCCAGCTTCCGGAGCTGACGCGGGAAACCATCGTGTGATGCCTCCAGGCGGTCGTTCCGGCTAAAGATTTCCCGCCTCGGTGACGATGGCGCGGGTAAGACCCC
>DASQJL010000075.1 GCA_035631035.1 Candidatus Binatia bacterium
CTTCGCCGGCTGCTTCGCCCGCTTCCATGACCCCGAGGGAGAAGCCGCCGCCACGGTGAAGGTGCTCGAGGCGAACGGCGTCGAGGTCGTGGTGCCCGATCAGCGCTGCTGCGGCATCGCGCTCATCACGATGGGCGCCGAGGCCAAGATCAAGGCCGACGCCGAGCGGAACGTGCGGACGCTGCTGCCCTTGGTGGACCGCGGGTTCACCGTCGTCGCCAGCGCCCCCTCGTGCGGGCTCGCGCTGATCGAGGACTACCCGCGCATCCTGGGCACCGAAGAGGCGCGGCGGCTGGCCGACCACACGATCGACGTGCACCAGTATCTCTGCGCCCTGCACGACCGCGGCGAGCTGAACACGTCGTTCCAGGAGGTGCCGCTCACGGTCGTCTACCACAACGCCTGCCATTCCGTGGCGCAGGGGATGACCGAAGAGCCCGTGCGCCTCCTCCAGCTCATCCCCGGCCTCACCGTGCGGCCGATCGAGGACTCCTGCTGCGGCATCGCGGGAACCTACGGCATGCGCGCCGAGAACTACGATCGCGCGAAAGCGATCGGCGATCCGCTCATGCGCCAGATGGACCGCGCCGGCGCCGAGGTGCTTCTCACCTCGTGCGGCACCTGCAACATCCAGATCGCGAATGGACTGAAGCGCCCCGTGACCCATACGATGGCGATCCTGCGCCGCGCCTACGGCGTGTAGTTCGCTTCACTCGAGCCCTGTCATTCGCTTCACCCGAGCCATAGCCCGATTTCGACGCCCCTGAGCGAAAGGAGCTTCCGTGTTCGGACTGGAGCTGCACCCGGCCGTGGTCCACTATCCGATCGCGCTCGGCACGATCGGCTCGCTGGTCCTCCTCGCCTACGCCATCCTCCGCCGCGACTGGCTCCGGTGGTTCGGCCCCATCCTGCTCACGATCGCCCTCGCGGGAGCCGGAGCTGCCTATTTCAGCGGGGAATCGGCGTCCGACCGGGCGGAGCACGCGGGGGTGCCCGACAAAGAGATCGATCAGCACGAATCCCTGGCCATCTGGTCGATCGGCGCGCTGGCGCTTTCGACGCTGCTCGCGTGGGCGACGATCGCCGGTCGCCGCGGCGTCTGGGTCGCGGCGCCCCTGGCCGTCGCGGCGGCGGGACTGATCCTCTGGACGGCGCACTACGGGGGAAGGCTCGTCTTCATCTACGGGGCGGGGCACGTCAAGAACAGCGCCGTGCAAGCGCTCCCGACGCCGAGCGAGGCGGAGGAGCACAAGACCGAGTAAGAAAGCGGCCACGCCGACAACGCGTGGCCGCGCTTGTATCAGAGCCGCTTGGGAATCAGGCGGTCTGCCCTGAGTTCGTCCCCGATCACTTCAACAGCACGACCCTCCCCGAAGCCGTTCCTTCCGCCGTCTCCACGCGGTAGAGATAGATCCCCGAGGGGAGTGCGGTTCCCGAGCTGCCACGGCCGTCCAGCCGCACTTCATGAATCCCCGCGGTCACCATCGGCTCGTCCAGCAGGGTGCGTACACGGCGGCCCGAGGCGTCGTAGAGCGCCACGCGCGCGAAGCCGTCCCGGGTCGTGTGGAAGGTGAGGATCGCAGACGGATTGAACGGGTTCGGCGTCACCCGCGCAGCGAGAACCGCACCGCTCGAGAAGACACGGATCGTGAGGCCCGCCGAGACCTGGCCCCCGGACACGAGATCCATGCCGATGGACACCGTGATCTGGTTCTCTCCCGCCGGCAGCCCGGCGAAGAGCTGCCGCAGGTCGGTTTTCGTGAAGCAGGCCGTGATCTCCTCGATGCCGTCCTTGTTCACGTCGCCGCTGACAGCGGATTTGCCGGTGTTGGCGTGGATCTCGCCGCCGTTGTAGCGCAGCACGATCGACGAGAGCACGACATCCGAATTCGCGTAGCAGCCCGGCACCGGTTGGACCTGCGCGCACCAGTTCGGCTTGCCCGAATCGAGCCGGAGGTTCTTGTTCCCCCCCGACGTGAAGGCGAACGCGCAGAACGGCCCGAGCGTGACCGTCGTCACGTCGCTGCTCGTTCCGCACGAGCCCGTGACGGTGAGCGTGACCGTGTAGGTGCCCATGGCCACGTAGATGTGCGTCACGGTGATCCCCGTCCCGGTCGTTCCGTCACCGAAGTCCCACTGATAGCTGGACGCCGAACCGGTCGTGCCGCTTCCGTCCAGGGAGATGGGCGCGTTCACCGCGCCGGTGTAGGGTCCGCCGGCGTCGGCCACCGGAGGCTGGCAGGCGTCCTGGACGGTGATCGCCGTGGTGGCGGAACCGGAGAGGGAGTTCGAGGCGAGGAACGTCACGTTATACGTTCCCGCCTGGCTGAACGTGGGCGTCCACGCGAACGTTCCCGACGTGTGCGTCGCGTTCGTGGAGAAGGTCGCACCGGGGGGAAGCGGTGACGCCGTGAATGAGGTGATCGCGTCATCGGGATCAATGGCCGTCACCGTGAAGGTGATCGGGGTCCCCTCGGACCCGCTCACGGTGGCCGGCGCCGTGACCACCGGCGGCGCGAAGACCTGGGCTACCGTAATCGCCGTCGTGGCCGAGCCCGTGAGCGCGTTCGCCGCCGTGAAGATGGCCGAATAGCTGCCCAATTGGCCGAAGCTTGGGGTCCAGCTGAGCGTGCCGCTGGTGTGCGCCGCGTTCGCTGCGAAGGACGCGCCCGCCGTGATCGCCGTCCCCGATGCGGTCAGCGAGTTGATGGGCTCGCCGTCCGGGTCGGAAGCGCTCACGGTGAACGCTCCGGGCACGTTCTCACCGAAGGTCGCCGTAGCCGGTGCGGACATGATCGGAGGTCGGTCGCCGACTCCTGCGGTGATCGACGTCGTAGCCGAGCCGGACAGGGCGTTCGAGGCCGTGAAGGTGACGTTGTACGTGCCGAGCTGCGCATTGGTCGGGGTCCAGCTGAAGGTGCCCGAGGTGTTCGCGGCATTGGCCGTGAACGTGGCGCCGCTCGGGAGCGGTGCCGCGGTCAGCGAGGCGATCGCGTCGCCATCGGGATCGCTGGCGCTGACGCTGAACGTGAGGAGCACGTTCGAAGGCACGGCCTCGGTCGCCGGCGCCACGACCATCGGCGGCTGATCGACTCCCGACGTGACGCTGACGCTCGTCGTCGCCGATCCGGTGAGGGCGTTCGAGGCGATGAACGTGGCGCCGTACACGGAAGCCTGCCCGACGGAGGGGGTCCAGCTGAACGTGCCCGCGCTCAGAGCCGCATTGTGGACGAACGTCGCCCCTCCCGCCGTGAACGCCGTTCCCGATGCCGTGAACGATAGGATCGCATCCCCATCCGGATCGGTGGCGCTGACGGTGAACTGGATCAACTGACCCTCATTCCCCGTGACGGACGCGGGCGCCAGCACGACGGGAGCCCGGTCGGGTCCTCCCACGGTGATGTTCGTGGTGGCCGAGCCGGAGAGCGCGTTCGAGGCCGTGAACGTCACGCTGTACGTTCCGGCGTTCGAGAAGCTCGTCGTCCAGTTGAACGTGCCGGAAGTGTGCGCAGCGTTCGAGCTGAACGTGCCCCCGGCCGTGATCGCGGTCCCCACGGCCGTCAACGACGTGATCGGATCGCCGTCGGGGTCCCCGGCAGTGACGACGATGGTGAGGAGCGCGTTCTCCTGAACGCTCGCGGTGGCCGGAGCCATGACGATCGGCGGCCGATCGACATTGGTGATCGTGATCTGCGTGCCGGCCGAACCGCTCAGTGCATTCGTCGCGGTGAAAGTGACGCCGTAAACGCCGCTCTGGGTGAAGTTCGGTATCCAGCTGAACGTACCCGCGGTGAAGGAGGCGGTCCTCGTGAACGTGCCGCCCGCCGTGATCGCGGGGCCGCTCGCCAGGAGGTCTGCGATGGCATCCCCATCCGGATCCGATGCCGTCACCACGAAGTTCACGAGACTGTTCTCGGGTGCGCCCGCCGTCGCCGGCGCCGTGACGACCGGCGGCTGGTCCGCGAAGGCTCGGGCCGCGACGATGGGCAGAAGGAGGGTCGAGTACAGAAGTACGGCGGGAATGCGGGGCCGGCGCACGATTACCTCCACTCCGCGGTCCGGCATGAGCCGGGCGGTAGGGTAATTCAGGCCGGTAGGGTCAACCTAGGATGGATGGAGGGGCGAAGCAAGCAATCCTTCGTGCCGCGTTCAGGGCAAGGAACGCCCCGGGGGGAGTACGTACTCCGTCAGACGGAGCACGCCCGGGGACATTCCAAGCGCGTCGGGTCGTCCGCCATCGTCACGGTCACCCAGCCGAGCGGATAGGGAGGTGGCAGCGCGAGCGCGGCCTGGATCACGGCGCTCGAGGCGCGGTAGGAGCGCACGAGGTCGCGGTATCCATAGGCCTGCACCAGCACCCGCACCCCGGCCGTCGCCGTGATGCGCGCGTGGAAACGCCCCGTTCCGTCCGACTGGACCTGCACCGTGTCGGTTTCCGACGTGAGACGGATGGTCGCCCCGCGCACGGGACCTCCATTCGCGTCATGGACGAAGCCGCGGATCACGACGCTGGTCGGAGCATGGGAAGCGGCGCTCGAGTCGGACTCGGCACGAGCGGCGGGGTCGGGCTTGTTCGGCGCCGCGCAGGCCCGGGTGGCGTTCAGGCCTCCCACGGCGATCAGCGCCGCCACCAGGGCGCCCGCCACAGTCTGAAACTTCGGAAGTCGGTCCATGTTCGGTCTCCCCCAGCTGCGTGCCGCCTTCTCCGTCCGGTCATCTTGGATTTGGGGCACCCTGATCTCGTCGAGGGCGGCGTCGGGATGGGTCGAGAGCGGGCTTTGCTGCAGAAACATCTTGTTTCCACTGCCGGTGGGTCGAAATCAGGCCGCAACGTGGCGTTCTAGCGGGCCCTCGACGAGATCGATGCGCGATGACCTGCGCACTCGGGTGCTCCCAAAATCCGAGCGGGAGGAACAGCATCCGCCATGCCAGGGGTGTAATTCGCTGCGCGCCTTCATACCTTCCGCCTTGGGCGGTCTGCCGGGGAGCAAGAGTTACTCGTGGGGGTTCGGGCTTTGTAATTCCGTTACGTGCGGCCGCCCGGGCCCTTCTTGAAAGCCGTGGGAGGCTCTGGTAAACTCGAGGACTGCCAGCGAAAGTCCAACATCAGGAGAGGTTTCCGTGATTCCAGCCACCCAGATCAAGGTGGGCATGGTCATCCTGCACGACGGGAAGCCGTGCCGCGTCACCAACGTCCTGCACGTCACGCCGGGGAACTGGCGCGGCATGGTGCAGACCAAGATGCAGAATCTCGTGACCGGCTCCAACGTGGAGCATCGGTTCCGATCGGAAGACAAGGTCGTGCGCGCCGACCTGGATCACCATCCCCTGCAGTACCTCTACCGCTCCGGCGACGACTTCACGTTCATGAACACCGAGAACTACGAGATGACCAACGTCCCCGCCGACTATCTCGGCGAATCGCTCCAGTACCTGGTCGAGGGGATGATGGTCGAGATGTCCTACTACGAGGGGAAGCCGGTCGCGGTGGACCTCCCGATGTTCGTGGAGCTGGAGATCGTCGAGACCGATCCCGTGATGAAGGGCGCCACGGTTTCCTCCTCGCCCAAGCCCGCCAAGATGAACACCGGCCTCGTCACCAAGGTGCCGCAGCACATGGGCGTCGGCGACCGGGTCCGCATCGACACGCGCGACGGGAGCTTCGTCGAGCGGGTCTGAGTTGCGGTAACATCGGTGGGCGTCTCCCCCCGCGTTGAAGCGCCCGGGCAACTGAACGTGGGGGGACGTTTCATGACCCCGATTCGAATCTCCTCTTCGCGGTACTTCGCTTCCGCCTTCGCCGTCCTGTTGAGCGCCGTCGCCGGCCCTCCCGAGGTGTCGGCCGAGCCTGATTCCTTCCGGTTCAAGCCCGGGCCGCGTTCGGTCACGCGCTCGTTCGCCGTCGCCGAGCTCGGCTATGCGGTGCGCGTGATCGGAGCCAAGAGGACCCCAGGCGACGGAGTCGGGACGTTGAGCCGAGTCCGGGGGAATCGATTTCCGCCAACCCTCCCCCTTCGTCCAGGTGTCGCTATCGGCGGGTGACATTCTGGTCGTATCCGTCCAGGCTCAGAGCCATGCGGTGCACTTGCGGGGGAACGTTCCGCACACGGGCGGACTCCCGGCGACGGGGGTCGACGAGGACTACGATGACGTCGTGACGCATGCGGGGTTGAAGCTGGGCACGGTGCCGGGAAGAGCGGCCACAGTGGTCGTGCTGATCCTGACCGGAATGACGTTTCTTGCATTCTCGCAGCTGAAAGACTAGCCGCGTCAGGCTGGCCTATCGGAGGGAGCGAATGAGACGTACCTTGATCGTGGGACTTCTCGCGTGCTGGCCGGCCGTCGCGTTCGTCGCGCCTTCGCTGGCCGCGGAGGCTCCCTCCAGCGCGCAGGCACCGGCTCCTTCGGATTCCTCCGCGGCACAGATCCGAGTCTTCCTCGAGGACGGCAGCGTCCTGGCCGCGCGGTCCGTGCGGAGCGCGTCGATGGACATGGTTGCGATCGTACTGATGGATTCCTCCATACGCTACGTTCCCGCGGCGCGCGTCCGGCGCTTGGTCGACATCGACGGTCGCGATTTCACGGCGACGGTCCTGGACCGTCGCGAACCCGCCGGTACAACCGCTCGCCGGCGCCGAATCCCGGCCCTGACCTGGCGTGGACATCCGTACCCGGGAACCCGTTCGTTTCTGATCACCGAGCTGGCGCTGATGTACCGCCTTGACCGATACCCCTATTTTCGGTTTCCGAGCCGAACCGCCCTCACGTTCGATGTGGGCTGGATGAAGAACGTCGGGACCCGCCATGCCGTGGGATTCAGCGGGTACGCCATGCCCTCGGACCAGACCACGCGCCTGGGAATCCGGGGGCGGTACCGCCGATGGCTCTCTCCCAGCCTCTCCGTGGACGTCTCTCCGGGCGTGATCCTGGGTGGCGAGGACGGGGGCACGAACTACGACCCGCCCGGCGCGGTCCTGGGAGTCACGCTCAACTCGGGCGACCTTTTCGCCGTGATGATCGACACCGAGTTCGCGCGCAGCTGGGAATTCGCGTCGGAAGACCCCCCGTTCACCACGCGCATCACGCACAACGACGTCACGTGGCGGGCTGGGGCCAAAATCGGATCCGGGCTCGGCTTCGTCGGCTCGCTGGCCCTGGTGGGGCTCGTCATCGTGGTCGTGGCCACCGGCGGGGCAGGTTGAGGATGGATTCGAGGGTCGCGTCGGCGTAAGGTTAGGACGTTCCCCCTTGGGCAAGAACGCCCAGAAGACCGGAAGAGAGAAGGGCAGTGTCATGTTCGCCTTCAGGAACCTTCTCTGGTTGTTTCTTCTCACACCTATCGCTGTTCCCCGAGCCGTTCCAGCCGTCGAGCTCCCCATCGTTGGAGAAGCAGCGGGCGAGGGATCGATTCAGGTCATCCTGACCGACGGCACGATTCTACCCGCGCGATGCGTTCAGCCCGCGCCGTTCAACATGGTGGCCGTCACCGCGCCCGGCGACAGCCTGCCGCGCTACCTGTCTCCGGTTCGGATCCGTGCCGTGCTCGATTCTCACGGAGTCGATCGAACGCAGCGCGTGGTCGGGGACCGGCGTACGCTGGGCGTGCCGTTCCCGCGCGCCGTGATCGAGAAGCCGCAGCGTCCACCCAAGGTCGGGCCCCGTGCGGTGACGAAGCGATTTCTGGTCACCGAGACCTCCTATCTGGGCCGGATCGATACGCGCGACCTGCGCTCGGACGACCGCGGCGGCGAATTCGCCTTCGACTGCGGAGTCATGGAGAACGTTTACGATCGCACTTCGGTGGGGTATAGCGCGTTCGTTGGAGTCGGTAGTTCGGAAGCGCACTTGGGCGTGCGCCTCCGGCTGCGCCGCTGGCTTACCCGCACCGCGAGCGTCGAGCTGGCGCCGGGCATGACGCTGCTCGAACACCGAACCGATTCCGGCGAGCGTCGCCTTCCGGCACTCTGCCTCCAGGCAAGCGTCAGCCCGTCCCGCTATCTCACATTCAGCGTAGAGGGGTTCACCGAGCAACGGAACCGGTACGGCTACCCAGGGTTCGGGATCCGGGACACGGGCATCCTCGCCGGGGTGCGCCTGTGCGGATGGCCGGGAGCTGCCGTCGGGGCGCTGCCGGTGCTCGCCGCGTACTTCGAGAGCTCCATCGAGGCCAACCCGTCACACGGAATTCCATGATGCCTCGTATCGGCTTGGCGGACCGTAAGACCACGATCTCGGTGACGCTGCTGACCCTGGGCCTTCTGGCCCTGGGCGCCCTGCCGTGCCGTGCCGGATCTTCTCCCGCTGCTCCCGCCGATTCGGTCCTCTGGATCGGGCTCGAGCGCGGGGATTCTCTCGAGGCGCGCGCGGTCGAGATGGCGGCGAACGACTTCGTCCGTTACCGGACCCCGGACGGCGCGATCCGCTATCTGCCCGCCAACCGGATCGCCCACATCTACGATCGGGACGGCACGGATTTCCAGAGACGTGTGCTCCGGGACCGCAAATCGGTGCCGGGTCCCGCGGGCGGCTCGACATCTTCCAAGTACAGCGCGCTCGCCTTTCGCGGCGGAGACCGCACCCATTGTGCGTCCTTCCTTCTCACCGAGGCCGGCGTGTTTGTTCCGCTCACCGGAGCCGCACCGGACCAGAATCTCTTCGGTTCGGTCGATGTCGGCTGGATGGGGAACGTGGGACGAAGTTCGGCGGTGGGCACGAGCGCCTTCTGGGAGAGCGGAACCAACCACAACCGGGGCGGAGTTCGACTTCGGTACCGGCGTTGGCTGAACGATCGGCTTTCGCTGGAGCTCTCGCCCGGTGTCGTCCTGTCGGGCAACGACACGTACGACCCGCCCGGCTACATCGGGCAGGCGGCGCTCAACATGGGCGATCTGATGAGCGTCGTGGTCGAGGGAGAACACGAGCGCTTCACCTCGGCCTACGGGTATTGGAACGGCTCGAGCACGGTGTCCGGTGCCACCCAGCACACCTCGAACACGACCCTGCGCGTGGGTCTTCGGGGCGGCTCCTACATCGGGGCCGGATCGATGTTCCTGGCCGGAATCGCCCTCGCCGCGCTCGCGGCGGCCTTCGGCGGAGGGACCTGGTAGGAGTCGCGGTCGGGTGTACACTCCGTGCATCCCGCTCCGGCCGGGGCAGAGGTGCTTTCGATGCGTCGCATCCACCGGGTCTTCTTCCTCGGGGTCGTTCCACTGCTTTTCGCTTCCTTCGCGAACGCCGCTCCCAGCGGCACCCATCCTCCTCGTCTCGTCACCGTGGTCACCGAGTCGGGCGACACCCTTCGCGCGCTCGGTGTGCAGCCCGCGGGCATCGGCTCGGTCCGGATCACGCACGCGGACGGCCGCTACGAGTACCGCTCGGTGAGCCACATTCGCCGGGTCGTGGATGACACCGGGCGAAATCGAACCGCGGACGCTCTCGATCGTGGCCGGGTGGTCGGCTCGATCATTCCCGGAGTCGAGGCGGAGCGGATCCCGGGCGAGCCGCGCCCCGTGCGCTACGGGCCGCGTTCCGTCACCAAGTTCTTCACGATCACCGAGGCGAGCGGCCTCGCCAGGATGGATCGGGCGCGTACCGATGAGCGCGCATTCAACTTTTCGTTCGACCTGGGGCAGGCCATGAACGTGAGCGACCGCGACGCCGTGGGCGCCACGCTGTTCTTTGGCATCGGCGACGGCGCGGGGGACTTCGGAGTCCGGGCCCGCTATCGACGGTGGTTCAACGCCCAGACCAGCCTCGATCTTTCGCCGGGATTGATCCTTCTCCACGAGGAACCGGGGCCGGCGACAGGGAAGGGGATCGGCCTGGTCGGGCAGGTGGCCTTCACGGCGGATCGATGGTTCGGCTTCGTCGCTCAGGTCTACTCGGTCGACCGCAGCGACGTCCGGGAATATTACGCGTTCGGTCCGTTCACCCCTTCCGCCTCGCACGTCATCCCCGGATTCCGCGAGACCGGCGTGATGTTCGGAATCAGGCTCGGCGGCAAGGCGGGGATCGCCGCGGGCGCGGCGGGGACGCTCGTATCGTTCGTTGCGGAGGCCAATCGTCACACCGCGATCTATTGATGGCGCCTATCGACCGGCGGGGAGCCTTCCCATGGCTCGGGCGATTTCCCACGCGACGGCGGCGCCCTGTCCGACCGCGCCCGCGATGGACGGGCTCCGGGGGGAGCAGACGTCTCCGGCGGCGTAGATGCCGGTGGCGCTCGTCTGTCCGCCCGGCTTGACGCGCACAAAGCCGGCGCCGTCCAGCCTGACGATTCCGCGGGCCACGTCGGTCTCGGGCTCCCAGCCGATCCGCACGTAGACCGCGTCCACGCGCGCCTCTTCGTCGCGCCGCGCGCCTCGCTCTCGGAACCGCACCGCCTGGACGCGCTCCTTCCCGACGATCGCGCGCACCTGGGCGTTCGTGACGATGCGGATCTTCGGGTGCGCCCGCGCGCGCTCCAGGAAGTCGTTGCGCGCCCGAAAGCGCGCCGAGTGGTGAAGCAGCAGGACGTCACATCCGACCTCCGCGCAGAGGATCGCGTCCTCGACCGCCGCCGTGCCGCCGCCGACCACCGCGACGGGCCGCTCGGCCCAGCGCATGCGGTCGCGGTTTGCGGAGTGACTCACGCCGCGCCCCGCGAGCTCCTCCTCGCCCGGCACGCCGAGGACGCGGCGCCGCAGTCCGGTCGCGAGGATCAGGGCGCGTGCCCGCAGGCGCTCGCGGCCGCGGTCCACCCGCAGCACGGGCGCTCCGCCGCGCCGCGCCGCGCGCTCCACCACGATGCGCCGCACCGGCTCGCCCACCAGGATCTCCAGCGACGCCACGCGCGCGTCGTCCAGCGCCACGCCGGCGAAGCGGGCGCCGTCCCAGCCGTAGGCGATGAGGTAGTTGGGAATGGGGGCGTGGATCTGGTGGAGCTGGCCGCCCGGCTGCCGCTCCCGCTCGAGCAGCAGGCAGGAGAGTCCGAAATCGCGGAGCCAGAGCGCGGCCGAGAGCCCGGCGGGCCCCGCGCCCACGATCAGGACGTCGGTCAGGGCCTTCCGCTGCCGGGGCATACCGTCTCGGCCACTTCCCAGTAGGTCTTCGGCGTGAGCGGCGGGAGGCCGTGCCGCCGGCTCAGAAGTTCCAGGCATCGCTTCCGCTCTTCGAGGCGGGCCAGCTGGAGGGCGCTGTGCGCCGCGGCGTGGATCAGCACCGTCGCCGTGACGCCGGGCGATCGCGCGACCGTGCCGCCCCGCTTCACGACGCGCAGGAGCCAGTCCCAGTCCTCGGAGCAGGTGAAGTCGGGGTCGAACACCCCGAAGCGCTCGAAGGCCGAGCGCCGGATGAGCATCGTGCTGGGCGGGACGTAGTCGTCCTGGGAGAAGACGGCGAGGTCGAACTCGCGCGCGATCACCCGCTCGCCGCCTCCGTCCTCGAGGCGGATGCGCGCGTCGGAGTAGGCCACGTCCACCTGGGGATCGCGGTCGAGCAGCGCGGCCAGGTGGGCCACGTGCGGCGGATCCCAGAGATCGTCGTCGTCCAGGATGGCGACCGCGTCGCCGCGGGCGCTCCCGATCCCCTCGTTGCGCGAGCGCGCCACCCCCTCGGGGGGGCCGTCCCGCTCGACGAGCAGCGCCGGGAACTCGAGATCCTCGATCGCCGCGCGCGACTCGGGATCGAGCGGAGAGCCGCCGTCGCGCACCAGCACCAGCTCCAGCTCGGCGTGCGTCTGCGCTCCCGCGGAACGGATCGCGTGCGGAAGGTGCTCGGGTCGGTTCCGGGTGAGAATGACGATCGAGACGGAGGGCACGGTGGCGGTCCCGCGCGGCGCCTCAGCCGCGGCCGGGAAGCGGCGCGCCGCGGCGCGCTTCGGTGATCAGCCGGGCCGTGGGACCCGACCCCTTGAGCTCCATGCAGAAGTGGCGCGCGACGATGCGCACCCAGACGCCGCGCGGACCCAGGTCGCGCTCGATCGTGTCGGCCAGGGCCTGCGTGAGCGTTTCTTGAAGTCGAGGCGTGAGCGCCAGCTCGCGCACGGCGCGCGCCAGGGCGCCGGCGCCCGCCACCCGCTCGGCGGGCACGATGCGGACGAACGCTTTCCCCACGTAGGGGACCAGGTGGTGCGGGCAGAGTCCGTAGAAATGGATGGCGTCCATGCCGACGATCTCGTCGGCTCGGCCGTGATAGGGGAGCGGAGCGATCGAGGGCTCGGGCGCGCGCAGGCCGGCCGTGCGCTCGACGAGCAGCTCGGAAAGGAGCGCCGCGGTCAGGCCATACTCGGGATCCTTGTCGGCATCCACGCCGATGGAGGCGAGATATTGCTCGAGCGCGGCCACGTCGGGAGCGTGCGGCTTGGGCTTGGTCACCGGCGGCTCCTTGGAACGGGCGTCACAGCCCCAGGCTCCCGGATGCCCCCTGGAGCGCCGCGAGCACCGTCGCGACATGCTCGGGGAAGGGGACGCCCAGCTCGGCGGCGCCCTGTTCGACCTCCTCGCGGTTCACCCCGCGCGCGAAACCCTTCGACTTCATCTTCTTCAGCACGGAATCGACCGACACCTCGGCGAGGGTCTTGTTCGGCTGGACCAGCGCGGTCGCGGTGATCAGGCCGCACAGCTCGTCGACGGCGAAGAGGGTCTTGGCCATCGGCGTCGTGCGCGGCGTCCCGCTGTAGGAGGCGTGCCCCAGGATCGCCTCGATCATCTCGCGCGGCCACCCCCGCTCCTCGAGGATCCGGACGCCCACGAACGGGTGTTCGGCGGGGGTGGGGTGCTTCTCGTAGTCGAAGTCGTGGATCAGTCCGGTCGCGCCCCACAGCTCCTCGTCGCCCCCGAGCTTTCGCGCGTAGGCGCGCATCGCCGCCTCGACCGCCAGGGCGTGCTTCCGGAGCCCGGGCGTCTCGGTGTGCTCGTGGAGCAGGCTCAGCACCTCGCTGCGCGCGGGAACCTGCGAGGAGGGCCGGCCGGACGTCGGTGTTCGGGGTGCCGTTTCCACGGGCGGGATTCTACTACACTCATTGCTGCAGCGTTCGCCCGGTGCCATTTGGACGGCCGTAGGTCCGGAGGGTCGATCCCATGATGGAGCGAATCGTCGACGCGTCGCCGCGGCGTCTTGCCCGAGCCGCGGGCGCTCTCTACCTGCTCACGCTGTTGACCGGATTCATCGCCCAATTCCTCATCAGCGCCCGGCTCGTCACGCCCGACGCGTCCACGACGGCCGCCAACCTGGCGGCGCACCGGCAGGCGTTCGAGTGGGGATTCACTGTCTACCTCATCGAGATGGCCTGTCAGATCGCGATGACCGCGCTGTTCTACAACCTGCTCGAGCCGGTGAGTCGGAGCCTCTCGCTGCTCACGGCCGCGCTGGGCCTGGTCGGCTGCACGATCAAGACGCTGGGACGAATCTTCTACCTCGCGCCGATGCTCGTCCTGACGCCGGGCTCCGCTTCCGGCGCGTTCCCGCGGGAACAGCTCCAGGCGCTGGCTCAGCTCTCGCTGCAGGCGAACGATCTGGCCGCGGGAACGGCTCTGGCTTTTTTCGGCTTCGCCGCCCTGGTGAAGGGGTACCTCATCATCCGGTCCACGTTCCTCCCTCGGGTACTGGGAATGCTGTCGATCGTCGCGGGGGTAGCCTGGCTGACGTTTCTCTCGCCAGCGCTCGGGAATCGGGCGTTCCCGATCATCATGCCGTTGGGGCTTCTGGCCGCGGGAGCGCACATCCTGTGGCTCCTCGTGGTCGGCGTGAACGAGCCAAGATGGCGGGAGCAGGCCAGCGCGGCGGGCGTACGGCTTTCTTGAGGTGCGCGCGGCGAATGGGTGGGTGACGCCTACGCTTAGAGCTTCTTCTTCGTGATGACCGTCGCGCGGAGCAGCGTGATCGTCTCCGTGCCCGTGACCGGCGTGGCGCTCGCGCTGGTGTCGAACGCGATCCGCAGTCCGATCTTGACCTTGTCCTGGACGAGGGCCGCCGCGAGCGCGTCCGACGTGATCTCGGTGCTCACATTCGTCACGTTGGCGGGGGTGAGCGTCACCGGCACGTCGGCGATCGGCGCGGAGGAGAAGACGTCGGCCGAGTCGGCGGACGTGATGTAGACGAGGAGCCGCGCGTCGGCGGACCCGGTCGTGTTGTCGAACGAGGCGCCGATGTCGAGCTTGGCGCTCGAGACCTCGGTCACGTCCTGGACGCCGGGGAGCAGGGACACCTCGCGGCTGTCCACGTCCACGGTCGTCAACGGAAGACCTCCCGGGATCGGGCCGTAGGACTGCGACACGTCGGCCGGGTCCAGGAACGACAGGATGTCCACGGTCAGGATCAGGCTCCGGTCGCCGCATCCGGCGGCGAGGAGCGGCACCATCACGAGCAGCAAGAGCCAGCGGCGCATCGGGATCTCCTCCTAGTACAGCGTGAGGGAGGCGCAGAGCTCGGCCGCGCGCTCCTCTTCGACGTTCCGGCTGTGGGTGGCGACGGCCAGGTCCAGCCCGATGCCGCCCAGCTTGAGCCCCGTTCCGGCCGTGCCCTGCCAGCGGCCGTTCGCGTCCCGATAGGCGCCTCCACGCAGCGCGACCATCCCGACCCAGCGCTCCACGCCCAGGTGAACCATCGTCTTGAGCTCGGTGTCCACGACGTCGGCGGCGAAATTGGTCGAGCCCATCCGCTTCGCCACGTTCACCGTGACGGCGGCGGGGATGCGGCTCTTGGTCTCGACGTCCCGCCCGATCGTTGTGGTCGTGAACTGGTTCGTCGCGTCGTCATAGACGTGTTGCTTCACGGTCGTCTTCCAGTCGATCGTGCTCCCCATGTCGTTCACGCCGACGCCCAGCTCGAAGTTGTTGTAGAAGAAGACGCCGCCCACGTCCGCGCCGAAGCCATGCCCCGAGCCGCCGTCGCCGCCGATCGCGGCGTCCCGCGTCACCGCGGTCATGTCGATCGAGACGGGATCGGAGCTGCCGAACAGCGTGTCGGCGGTGGTGGCGCCGCCCGAGGCACGGATCGAGCCGTAGGCCAGCCCCCAGTACACCTTGGGCGCCGCGCCCAGGTAGAGCGCGGTGGCGCCGTTCCGGCGCGGATCGTCCGCCGACGGATCGTCCTGGTCGCCCTCGTTCGCGTCGGTGGGGAGGCGATAGACGGGACGCACGGTCATGCCGGCCTGCCAGGCGACCGCCGCCTGCGCCACCCCGTCGTCGGTCGTCCCGTAGCGCGTGTTCCCGGTGAAGGGCTGGGCATCGCGAAGCGCCGCCCGGAGCTTGGGATCGAGGTCGAACTCGTTCCGGACGTGGATCGTGGGGACGACCTGCACGAAGAAGTTCTTCACGCCGAAGCCCACGGCCATCAGATGGTAGACGCCGCCCTGCTTCCAGGGGTCCTTGGGGATCGCCCGGCGCACGTCCGACAGGTCGACCATCAGGGAGTCGCGCGCCACGAAGACCGAGATGTCGCCCGAGACCTCCTTGGGCTTCGAGAGCGACAGGGTGAGCGGCGGATTGGCGGCCAGGTTCAGGATCTCGAAGATGTTGAAGTCGGGATCGCTGGAATCGAAGGTCGGGTGGTGGCTCGCGTACTGGATCAGACCGATGGGAAGGGGAATGGAGCGCGATCCCTGGCCGGTCGGAACGGCGCGGAAGGCCACGTTCGCGGTTCGCGAGGCGTTGTTGTCGCTGGTCGCCACGCCCCCCATGCCGAGGCGGCGAGCGTCCAGCATCTGCGCGCCCGCGGGCGCCGTCCAGGCGGCGATGGCGAGCAGGCAAAGCACGATCGGAATCCGGCGTGTCATGGTATGGGGTCCTCCCGAGGTATCCGGCGCCCTCGGAAGGCTCCGGAGCCATTCAGGGGTCTATCGACAGGTATGCGCCCTGGCTTGAGCGCCGGCTCCCCCGGCCCGCCGTCCCGGCGGGCCGAATTGACCATCGAAATCCCGTATGATAATGTAGTTCATTCTCTTGAAATCGCGTCAGTTAGCGCGACGCGCGCCGCCCCGTGGCGAGCGCTTCCCACCTGGAGGCGATCACAGCGCCGATGACGAGCCCGACCGAGCTCCCGAAGAACTACGACCCCGTCGAGACCGAGAAGCGCTGGTACGCCCACTGGTCCGAGCGGGGCTACTTCCGCCCCAACGATTCGGACGGGCCTCCCTTCGTCATCCTGATCCCGCCGCCCAACGTCACGGGGAGCCTCCACTTCGGGCACACGTTCGACCATACCATCCAGGACCTCCTGACCCGATGGCACCGGATGATGGGCGAGCCGACGCTCTGGCTTCCGGGCACCGACCACGCCGGCATCGCGACCCAGAACGTGGTGGAGAAGCGGCTGGCCGAGCGGGGGCAGACCCGCTTCGACCTGGGCCGCGAGGCGTTCATCGCCGAAACGTGGCGCTGGAAGGAGGAATACCACCGGCGGATCACGGAACAGATGAAGCGCCTGGGCGACTCCGTGGACTGGTCGCGCGAGCGCTTCACGATGGACGAGGGGCTCTCGCGCGCCGTGCGCGAGGTGTTCGTCCGCCTGTACCGGAAGGGGCTGGTCTACCGCGGGAACCGCATCATCAACTGGTGTCCGCGCTGCCACACCGCGCTCTCCGACGAGGAAGTGAACAAGGAGGAGCGCGACGCCAAGCTCTACTACATCCAGTACCCGATCAAGGGCACCCAGAAGCACGTGACCGTGGCGACGACGCGCCCCGAGACGATGCTGGGCGACGTGGCCGTGGCCGTGCACCCCAAGGACAAGCGGTTCGCGCCGCTCAAGGGAAAGGCCGCGCTGCTGCCCTTCCTGCGGCGCGAGATCCCGATCATCCAGGACGACGCGGTGGATCCCAAGTTCGGGACCGGCGCCGTCAAGGTGACGCCCGCGCACGACCTCTCCGACTTCGAGATGGGGCAGCGCCACAACCTCCCCGCCATCAAGGTCATGGACGAGAGCGCGGTGATGAACGAGAACGCCGGCGACTTCCAGGGGCTCACGCGCGAAGAGGCGCGGAAGCGGATCGTGGAGGCGCTGACCGACCGCGGGCTGCTCGTGCGCGTGGAGCCGCACCGCCACGCGGTGGGCCAGTGCGACCGCTGCGGCACCGTGGTGGAGCCCTACCTCTCGCTCCAGTGGTTCGTGAAGATGAAGCCGCTCGCCGAGCCTGCGTACGCGGCCATCGCGCGCGGCGAGCTGACGATCCTGCCCCGGCGCTGGGAGAAGGTGTACCTGCGCTGGCTGGAGGGGATCCGCGACTGGTGCATCTCGCGCCAGCTCTGGTGGGGGCACCGCATCCCCGTCTGGACCTGCGCCGGCTGCGAGGAACAGATCGTGGAGGTGGAGACGCCGGCGAAATGCCCGAAGTGCGGGAGCGGGGAGCTGAAGCAGGACGAGGACGTGCTCGACACCTGGTTCTCCTCCTGGCTCTGGCCCTTCTCCACCCTCGGATGGCCCGATAAGACGGCCGACCTCGAGCGCTTCTATCCCTCGAGCGTGATGGTGACCGGCCCCGACATCATCTTCTTCTGGGTCGCGCGGATGGTCATGGCGGGGTACGAGTTCATGGGGAGCTGCCCGTTCCCGCAGGTGTACCTGCACGGGATCGTGCGCGACGCCCTGGGGCGGAAGCTCTCCAAGTCGCTCGGCAACTCGTCCGACCCGATCGAGCTGATGGACCGCTTCGGCTCCGACTCGCTCCGCTACACGCTGGTGCTCCTGTCGCCGCAGGGAGCCGACATCCAGGGCTTCTCCGACGAGAAGGTGGACCTCGGGCGCCACTTCGCGAACAAGCTGTGGAACGCCTTCCGACTGGTGCACCCGTACCTGATCGACTTCCAGCCCGACGATCCGGTCCAGCGGCCCGAGCTGCGCGACGAGGACCAGTGGATCCTGAGCGCCATGGCCTCGACCGTTCGATCGGTGACGCGGAACCTGCGCGCCTACCGGATCGGAGACGCCGCCAAGGACATCTACGACTTCACCTGGCGGGAGTTCTGCGACTGGTATCTGGAGATGGCCAAGCCGCGGCTGTACGCCGGGCCGCACACGCCCGACGCCCTGACCGTGCGCTGGGTGATCGACTCGGTGTTCAGCAACGTGATCCGGATGCTCCATCCCTTCATGCCGTTCTTGACCGAAGAGCTGTGGCACTCGCTCCCCGGGACCGAGGGGGACGTGATCGTCGCTCCCTGGCCCGTGCCTGCCCGGGGCGCCTCCCATCCCGAGGCGGAGGCGCGGATCGCGCTCCTCAAGGAAATGGTGGGCGCGGTGCGCAACCTTCGCTCCGAGATGAACATCGCTCCCGCGCGCAAAGCTCCCATCCGGATCCGCGCCTCCGGTCCGGATGCCGCGGTGCTCGAGAAGCAGCGCGATCTGATCCTGCTCCTGGGCCGCGGGGAATCGCTCGAGGTGGGCCCCGACGCGGCCAAGCCCAAGGTGGCGGCCTCGGCCGTCGTCCGGAACCACGAGATCTTCCTGCCCCTGGAAGGTCTCATCGACGTGGAAGTGGAGCGGGCCCGTCTGCGTAAGGAATATGAGCGTGTGCTCCGCGAATTCGACGTCTCCCGGCGGAAGCTCCAGAACGAGGACTTCCTGGGCAAGGCCAAGAAGGACGTGGTGGACCGCGAGCGGGAGAAATTCGAAACCTTGGGCACGACGAAGGAAAAGCTGGAACGGAATCTGGAGGTGCTGCAGTGAAGCCATGGAATGGAGCGGGAGGCAGGGGCGTATGGGCCATCGCGCTGGCGACGGTGGCCCTGGGGTTGTGCGCGGCCGCGGGCACGGGCGATTCGCAGGATCTGCAGCGGAAGCGGGACCCGGGCGGGACCGCCGCGTTCGACGGCGCGGGAGATGCCGGCCCGGCCGGCCGCGATCTGTCCGTGACGGTCTACAATGACAATCTGGGCTTGGTGAAGGACCGCAGGACCGTAAACGTCGACCGCGGGCGATCGGAGTTCTCGTTCACGGGCGTGGCGGCTCAGCTCGACCCCACGTCGGTGCACATCCGAGCGCTGGGGAACGGCTCGATCGAAGTGGCCTCGCAGGAATACCGGAACGATTTCGCCTCGACCGACCGGCTCCTCCAGCGCTACCTGAACCGGGGCGTCGAGGTGCGTCTGAAGGGGAACGACGTGCGACGGGGAACGCTGGTCTCGTTCGACCCCACGTCCCTGGTTCTCCAGGCGTCGGGGGGCGGGCTCTCGGTCCTGACCCGGACCGAGACGCAGGAGATCGCCCTGGCGTCCTCGGGCGGCGACGTGGCGGCCGGGCCGTCGCTGGTCTGGCGCGTGAATTCGGCGGACGGGCGCTCCGTTCCGGTCGAGGTCTCCTACCTGACGGGCGGGCTGACGTGGCATGCCGAGTACGTCGCCGTGCAGGACGAGGGGGGCGGCAGCATGGACCTCCAGGGGTGGGCCACGGTCGAGAACAGCTCCGGGGAGTCCTACGAGAACGCGCACGTGAAGCTGGTCGCCGGCGCGGTCCACCGGGCGTCCGGCCCCCGTCCGCCGATGCCGTACGAGACGATGATGCGCGCGGACGCCGGGATGGCGGCGCAGAAGCTGTCCGAGCGCGGCTTCGACGAATATCACCTGTACGAGCTGCCGGACCGCGCGACGATCGCGAACAACGAGGTGAAGCAGCTCGGGCTGATGCGCGCCCGCGGCGTGAAGACCACCCGCAAGTACGTCTACGACGCCGAGAAGAACACCGATCAGGTCATGACCACGCTCGAGTTCCAGAACGAGGCGGCGTCGGGGATCGGAATCCCGCTCCCCGCAGGCCTCGTGCGCGTCTATCAGCGCGACGCGGACGGCGCCCTCGAGTTCACCGGCGAGGACCGGATCCAGCACACCGCCAAGAACGAGACGGCGCGCGTGGCGGTGGGCGGCGTCTTCGACGTGGCCGTGGAGCGGAAGCAGACCGATTTCAAGCAGATTTCCCGCGCGGAGAGCGAAACCACCGTGGAGATCACGCTGCGGAACCATCGCGCCAAGCCGATCGACGTCACGGTGGTGGAGCACGCGTACGGCGACTGGGAGATCGTCCAGTCCAGCCTGCCCGCGACCAAGAAGGACGCGAACAGCTTCGAGTTCAGCGCGCGGTGCGCCCCCGAGCGGCCGACGGTCGTGACGTACACCCTGCGGACGCGGGTTCCGGGGCCTCGGTGACCGGGGTGGTGGACCGGGACGCGCCCGCCTCGTCGTTCAAGCTTCACGCGCCCTACGACCCGCGCGGCGACCAGCCGCGCGCCATCCGCGAGCTGACCGAGGGGGTCCGCCGCGGCGACCGCTTCCAGACGCTGCTCGGCGTCACCGGATCGGGGAAGACCTTCACCATGGCGAACGTCATCGCCGCGGCGAACCGCCCGACGCTGGTCATCTCCCACAACAAGACGCTCGCCGCGCAGCTCTACGGCGAGTTCAAGTCGTTCTTCCCCGAGAACGCGGTCGGCTATTTCGTGTCCTATTACGACTACTACCAGCCCGAGGCCTACGTCCCGCAGACGAACACCTACATCGAGAAGGACGCCTCGATCAACGACGACATCGACCGCCTGCGCCTGCACGCCACGAGCGCCTTATTGGAGCGGCGGGACGTGGTCATCGTCGCGAGCGTCTCGTGCATCTACGGTTTGGGCTCTCCCGAGGATTTCCAGCGGGAGCGGCTCTTCATCCAGCTCGGCGAGACGGTCACGCGCGAGCGGATCCTCGAGCACCTAGTGCACAGCCAGTACAAGCGCGGCGACCTGGAGCTGGCGCGCGGGACGTTTCGCGCGCGGGGGGACGTGATCGAGATCCACCCCGCCTACGAGGAGGTCGGGCTGCGGATCGAGCTGTTCGGCGACCAGGTGGACCGGATCACCGAGATCGACCCGCTCACGGGGAAGACGCGGCGGCTCCTCACGAGCACGGCGATCTATCCCGCGAAGCACTTCGTGACCCAGCCGGAGAAACTGGAGCGGGGGCTCGCGGCGATCCGCGAGGAGCTGGCCGAGCGGCTCGCGGTCTTCCAGAGCGAGGGGAAGCTGCTCGAGGCGCAGCGGCTCAAGATGCGGACCGAGTACGACATGGAGATGCTGCGCGAGATCGGCACCTGCGCGGGCGTGGAGAACTACTCGCGGCCGCTGTCCGGGCGCGCGCCCGGCGAGCGACCCCAGTGCCTGATCGACTATTTCCCGGACGACTTCCTGCTCATCATCGACGAGTCGCACGTGACGGTGCCGCAGATCGGCGGCATGTACGAGGGGGACCGCTCACGCAAGCAGACGCTGGTGGACTACGGATTCCGCCTCCCGTCGGCGCTCGACAACCGGCCGCTCCGCTACGACGAGTTCGAGGCCCTGATCGACCAGGTGATTTTCGTCTCCGCGACGCCTTCCGCCTACGAGCTGCAGAAGTCGGGCGGCGTGATCGTGGAGCAGATCATCCGGCCCACGGGGCTGATCGACCCCCAGGTGGAGGTGCGTCCGACGCGCGGCCAGATCGACGACCTGCTCGAGGAGATCAAGAAGCGCGTGGAGGTCGGGGAGCGGGTGCTCGTCACCACCCTGACCAAGCGGATGGCCGAGGACCTGACCGAATATCTGTTCCAGGCCGGCGTGCGGGTGCGCTACATCCACTCCGACATCGACGCGATCGGACGGATGGAGGTGCTCCGGGCGCTCCGGCTCCAGAAGGTGGACGTGCTCGTGGGGATCAACCTCCTGCGCGAGGGGCTGGACCTTCCCGAGGTCTCGCTGGTCGCCATCCTGGACGCCGACAAGGAGGGGTTCCTCCGCTCGGAGACGTCGCTGATCCAGACCGCGGGGCGCGCGGCGCGCCACATCCGGGGGCAGGTGCTGCTCTACGCCGACCACGTGACCGGCGCCATGCGCCGCGCGCTCGAGGAGATGAACCGCCGGCGCGAGGCGCAGGTCCAGTACAACGCCGAGAACGGTATCACGCCGATGACGATCGTGAAGTCGGTGGAGGAAGTGATGCGGACCACGTCCGTCGCCGACGCGGCGGGGGCGCCAAGCGTGGAGGAGCTGCTCCCCGCGCGCGCCCTGGACCTGGACCGCGAGGGGCTCATGGAGGTGCTCGAGCGCGAGATGCTCGAGGCGGCATCGCGCGAGGAATTCGAGCTGGCCGCGGTCTTCCGCGACCGGCTGGACGAGCTGCGGCTCGGAGGGGGAAAGGAAGGAACGCGTGCGGCTCGAAGCGATCGCACTGCCGATGGTGCGCCTGGCTCTGACGGAGGACGTCGGGGGCGGGGACGCGACCACCGACGCCGTCGTTGACGCATCGGCCCGGGCGCGGGCCCACATCGAGGCGCGCCACGAGGGGATCCTCGCCGGGAGCGGCGTCGCGGCGCTCGCGTTCCGCGAGCTGGATCCCGGGATGCAGATCGCGTGGTCCTGTCCCGACGGCGGGACGATCCCCAGGGGAACGCCGCTCGCCACCCTGGAGGGGTCGGCGCGAGCCATTCTCACCGCCGAGCGCGTGGCGCTGAACTTCCTGCAGCACCTGTCGGGGATCGCCACCCTGGCGGGGGCCTTCGTGAAAGCCGTGGAAGGCACGGGCGTGCACATCCTGGACACCCGGAAGACTACGCCCGGCCTGCGCGTGCTCGAGAAGTACGCCGTGCTCGCCGGAGGGGCCATGAACCACCGCTTCGGGCTCTTCGACGGCGTGCTCGTAAAGGAGAATCACATCAAGGCCGCCGGCAGTGTCGCGGCCGCCGTGACGCGCGCCAAGGAATCGGCCCAGCCCAAGGGGCTCCCGGTCGTGGTCGAGGTGCGATCGGTGGAGGATGCGCTCGACGTGGCCGGCATGGGCGTGGACCGTCTCCTCCTGGACAACTTCACCCCCCCGAAGATCGCGGACGTGGTGAAGCGGCTCGGACTGGGAAAGAAGACCGTGCGCGCGAAAGGGAAGAGCGGCGCCCCCGAGGCCGGCGGTGCCGCGGGAGGACCGCCCGAGATCGAAGTCTCCGGGGGCGTGCGCCTCGCCAACGTGCGCGAGTACGCCATCCCGGGCGTCTCGTACATCTCGATCGGGGCGCTGACCCACTCGGCGCCGGCGCTCGATCTCTCGCTGCTCCTGGACGAGAACCTATGAACCCCGAGCGAAGCGAGGGGAAGCGGGTCCGCCGGGGGGCTCCGTCGTGACCGGCCCCGCCGCCTATCTCGGCGTTCCGATCGAATTCCGTCGCAGCGTCGCCTCCACCAACGACGAGATCCTCCGCCGCGCGGCCGAGGGCGCGCCCGAGGGGCTCGTGATCGCCACCGAAGAGCAGACCGCCGGACGCGGCCGGCAGGGCCGGAGCTGGTGGGATGCGCCGGGCCGCTCGCTCCTCTTTTCGGTCCTGCTGCGCCCCGGCATTCCGCTCCCGCGATTTCCGCTCCTGGGGATGGCGATGGCGTGCGCGACGGCCGAGGTCGGCTCGGCGACCACGGGGGAGCCGTTCGCCGTGAAGTGGCCCAACGACGTGCTGCACGGAGGAAGGAAGCTCTGCGGCATCCTCGCGGAGTCGCGTCCGGGCGCCGCGGGTCACGTCCTCGTCGTCGGCACCGGGATCAACGTGAATCAGCAGTCGGGCGACTTCCCCGAAGAGCTTCGAAGCCGCGCGACGTCGCTGCGGATCGCCGGGGGCGGGCGCGACCTGGACCGAGAGGACCTGCTCACGGCCGTGCTCGAGCGTTTCGAGCGCTACCGCGGCATCGCCGCCCTCGACGGACCGGAAGCGCTCCGCGAGGCGATCCTGCCTTGGCTGCCGCAGCCCGGCTCGCGCATTGCCGTGCAGACCCCGGAGGGACGGGTCGAGGGAACCGTGGAGGCCATTCTCGCCACGGGGGCGCTGCTGATCCAGGACGCGACCGGCGCGCGATTCCCCGTGGTCGCGGGCGAGATCCCCTTCGGCATCGGAGACTCCGCGTGAAGTGTCCGTCGTGCGGGCACCAGGAAGACAAGGTCATCGACTCGCGTGCCGCGAAGGAGGGGCAGGCGATCCGCCGCCGTCGCGAGTGCCTCCAGTGCCGGCGCCGCTTCACGACCTACGAGACGATCGAGACGACCCCGCTCTTCGTGATCAAGAAGGACGGCCGGCGGGAGCCGTTCAGCCGCGAAAAGATCCTGAACGGGCTGTTGCGCGCGTGCGAGAAGCGCCCGATCGCCGCGGAGCGGCTGAACGAGCTGGTCGATTCCCTGGAAGCGGACCTGCTGCGCCAGGGCGTGGACGAGGTGCCCTCGCACGAGATCGGCGCGCGCGTCATGGAGGCGCTGCGGTCGCTGGATGAAGTGGCGTACGTCCGGTTCGCCTCCGTCTACCGGCACTTCAAGGATCTGAACCAGTTCCTCGAAGAGCTGCGGTCGTTCCTGAAATGATCGATCCCACGACGCCGGGTTCCACTCCCGATGCGACGGCGGCGCCGCCCGGCGCCGGGCCGGCGCCGGCGCCGGACCCTGCTCCGGAGCCGGTGACGGTCGCCGAGGCGGCGGGTGCGGCGACCGGAGAGCGCGTCATGCCGCTCCTCGAGCACCTCGACGAGCTCCGGAAAGCGCTCTTCCGCATCGCGGTCGCCGCCATCATCCTGATCGGCGGCGCCTGGGCCTTCTCTGACCGGCTCCTCGACGCGCTGATCATCCGGCTCCTCGGCCCCGGGCAGAAAGCGCTGGCGCTGACCCCGGGGGAGGCGTTTTCGGCGCGCATGACGGTGGCGCTCTGGACGGGCGGGCTGGTCGCGGTGCCCTATCTGCTCCTGGAGGTGTGGCGCTTCGTCGCGCCGGGATTGAAGCGGGACGAGCGGAAGTTCGCGATTCCCTGGATGGTCGCCTCGGGAATCCTGCTCTATGCGGGAATCGCCTTCGCGCTCGAGCTGCTCCTGCCGGCGATGGTCGGGATGCTGCAATCCTTCGCGACCCCGAACATCGAGGCGCGCGTGTCGGTGGGGTCCCTCCTGGGCTTCGCCGTGAAGCTCGCCGCGGGCTGCGGGCTCCTGTTCCAGATGCCGCTCGTGCTCTGCCTCCTCGCCTGGTTCGGCATCGTCTCGCCCCGCATGCTCTGGCGCGCATGGCGCCACGCCGTCTTCTTCATCGCGCTGGGCGCCGCCGTGATCACGCCCGGAGACGGCCCGTCGATGCTCATCCTGACCGCGCCGCTCGTCGTGCTCTATTTCCTGAGCGTGCTCGTGGCCTGGCTCATCTGGCGCGCCCGCGGGCGGCCCGAGCGCCAGGGTCTGTTCGCGTAGGGAGGAATCGATGCTCCTCGCCATCGACATCGGCAACACCGAAGTGACGCTGGGCCTGTTCGAGGGGCGGAAGCTCGCGCGCTCCTATCGCGTGAGCAGCGAGACGCGCCGCACCGCCGACGAGGCCGCGCTGTTGTTGCGGCAGATCGCGCCGGAGGTGGGCGGGACCAACGGGGCGGCGGAGGGCGCGCGGAAGCCGCGCGGGACGCGGCGGGCCGTGGCGTTGGAGCACGCCTGCGTGCTCGCCTCCGTCGTGCCGCCGCAGACCGCGATCTTCGCCGACGCGGCGCGTCAGCTGATGGGGAGGGCGCCGCTCGAGATCACCGCCGCGAGCGCGTCGTGGCTGCCGATCGACTACCGCGACCCGGGCGCCGTGGGGGCCGACCGGATCGCCAACGCGGTGGCCGCCATCGAGCGCCATGGAACGCCCTGCGTCGTGGTGGATTTCGGCACGGCGACGACGTTCGACGTGATCTCGCGTGATGGGCGCTACCTGGGCGGGGTGATCGCGCCTGGCGTCCTGACCGGGGCGGAGAACCTGGTGCGCCGCGCGGCGCGTCTCGGCGCCTTCGAGGTGAAAGCACCGCCCCGCGTGGTGGGGAAGAGCACGGAGGAGAGTCTTCAGTCAGGACTGCTGTACGGCGCGGTCGGCCAGGTGGACTCCATCGTCCGCCGGATCGCCGCCGAGGCGCGGATGCGCCCCATCGTGATCGCCACCGGTGGATTCTCGAAAGCGATCGCGCCGCACTCGAAGACGATCCAGAAGGTGGACGCGCACCTGACGCTGCACGGGTTGCGGATGATTTACGAGCGCAGCGGGAAGAAGGCTGGCGGCAGATAGCGGCGTCAGGTTGAGCGTGACGCGCCCTCGGGAGCGAAGCGGGCTCTTTTGGAAGCAATCCCGACCCCGTCCCTAACTTCATGAGACAGACTGACACACGCAACATACTCCAGAGTATGTCGGTCCGAATCGCTCCAAGCGCACGCGACGGTTAACATAAAAGTTAACTTGCGCCGGCGCAAGTTGCCTGATGTCGTCGAACCAGAATCGAGCTCGAGCGGGAAACCGTCGTTACGGAATCGCCGCGAAGGCCCTCACGGGAAACGTCCCGAAGCGCCTCACCTTGACCGGCACGGCGGAGAAGCGGAACCCGGAATTCGGCAGCTGATCCAACCCGCGCATGTGCTCCACGATGGGGATCTCCGCGCCGAGCAGCGTGGTGTGCACGGGGCGGCTGCCGTCGTCGGTGTCATCAATGTTGTAGGAATCGATCCCGATGAGTACGGCCCCACGTTCCACGAGCAGCGCCGCCGCGTCCGCCGTCAGGAACGGATGTCCCTCGAAGTACGCGTCCGTCCGCCAGCGCGAGCACCAGTCGGTGTGCACGAGAACTGCCTTCCCGCGCACGTCGAGCCCGCGGAATGAACCGGCTTCGATTCGGCGCCCGCGTCCTCGAGGAGATTCCGTCAGATCGCCGCCCGCCCCAACGCACCGCACCACGACCCCATCCAGATCCGCCAGCGACTCCAGCGGGAGCTCGCTCAGATCCTTGCCATCCTCGAACCGATGAAACGGAGTGTCCACATAGGTTCCGGTGTTCGCCACCATCTCGATCTTCCCGATGTGAAACTCGGTCCCGGGCGCATAGATCGCGCGCGAGGCCTCGCGGCTCAGGAAATCGCAGACGATCGGCGCGGGGAGGCCCTTGTACGTGATCATGCCGTGCTCGACGTCATGGCTGAGATCGAC
>DASQJL010000076.1 GCA_035631035.1 Candidatus Binatia bacterium
TCGGTCGAGGTGCGCGAATACCATAAGGTCACGCACGTCGGCCGGGACGGCGCCTCGAAAGGATCGCCGCTGACGAGAGGCGGCGTCCCGCGCCGATCGCTGCCGTTCCTGCTTCGCGTCGAGCGCGCCGAAGGGGGCGTCGAACACGAGCGAGCCGATTTCGTGATCGACGCCACCGGCGTGTACGGCTCGCCCTGCGACCTGGGCCCCGGGGGTCTCCCGGCGGCCGGCCAGGAATCCCTGGGCGGCTTGCTGGACCGGCACATTCCCGATCTGCTCGGCTCCGCGCGCGACCGCTATGCGGGACGCCGCGTGCTGCTCCTCGGATCGGGGCACTCGGCCGCGACCGCGCTCGTCGACTTCGAGGCGCTCGCCGGGCAGGGCGCCGGGGCCGAGGTCCACTGGATCCACCGGGATCGCGAGCGTTGCTTTCGCGAGGTGCCCGCGGATCCGCTGCCCGCCCGGAGCGAGCTGGCGCGGCGCGCGAACGCGGTCGCCCGTTCGGCCCCCTGGCTGCGGCGTCATCCGGAAGCGGAGGTCGTCGGCTTCCTCCCCGGGCGGAATGGCGCCGTGACGGCGCTGCTCGTGGAGAACGGGAGCGAGGTCAGGCTCCCAGTGGATCGCGTCCTGGCGCTCGTCGGGTACCGGCCCGATCTGGAGATGACGCGGGAGCTTCGCGTGCACACCTGCTACGAGTCGGAGGGCCCGATGAAGCTGGCGGCGGCGATCCAGGCCGCGGGCGGCGGGTCGGGCGACTGCCTGGCCCAGGTCGCTCACGGACCGGCCTCCCTGGAGACGCCCGAGCCGGGCTTCTGTGTCGTCGGCGCCAAGAGCTACGGGCGGAACCCGGACTTCCTGCTGTCGGTCGGGCACCAGCAGGCGCGGGACGCGGTCTCCCTCATCGCCGTTGCGCGCGCCCGCTCGGCGGGTACAATGAACGAAACCCAGCACCCGAAGGGAGACGACGGATGGCTCGAGACAACGGAAACGCCCCAGACGACTACCTGAAGATCCGGGCGATCGACCACGTGGAGTTCTGGGTCGGGAATGCCCGCCAGGCTTCCTATTTCTACACGCACGCCTTCGGGTTCACGACCACGGCCTACGCCGGCCTGGAGAGCGGCGTCCGCGACCGGGCCTCCTACGTCATGGAGCAGGGGAAGGTCCGCTTCGTCCTGTCCGCACCGCTGGGCCCCGACGGCGAGCTGGCGGAGCACGTGCAGCGGCACGGGGACGGCGTGCGGGACATCGCGCTCGAGGTGGAGGACGTGGACCGCGACTACGCCGAGACCACGAAGCGCGGCGCCCGCGGCATCCTCCCGCCGACCACGATCTCCGACGAGAACGGCT
The DNA here is from genome assembly GCA_035631035.1 of Candidatus Binatia bacterium. NCBI lineage: Bacteria > Candidatus Binatota > Binatia (SeqCode) > Binatia bacterium. The sequence goes on from DASQJL010000076.1 coordinate 1,351, forward strand.
CGATCCGCAAGGCGACGATCGCCACTTACGGCGACACCGTCCACTCGTTCATCGACCGCTCGAAGTACAAGGGAGCCTTCCTCCCCGGCTACAAGTCCACCGGAAACCGCCCGGCCCAGGGGCCGCTCCTCTACGTGGACCACATGGTCGGCAACGTGGCGCTGGGAGACATGAACCGCTACGTCGACTACTACCGCGACGTGATGGGCTTCTCGCAGTGGCAGCACTTCGACGACCAGGACATCTCCACCGAGTACTCCGCGCTCATGTCGAAGGTGATGGCGGGCGGCGGGGGGCGGGTGAAATTCCCGATCAACGAGCCGGCCGAGGGGAAGCGGAAGTCGCAGATCGAGGAATACCTCGACTATTACCGCGGCCCCGGCGTGCAGCACATCGCGCTCGCGACGGAGGACATCATCTCGACCGTCTCGCGGCTCCACGACTCGGGGATCGCCTTTCTCAAGGCGCCGCGCGCCTACTACGACGCGCTTCCCGACCGCGTCGGCTCGATCGACGAGAACCTGGACGCGCTGGCGGCGCTCGGCATCCTGGTGGACCGCGACGAAGAGGGGTACCTGCTCCAGATCTTCTCCAAGCCGGTGCAGGACCGCCCGACCGTCTTCTACGAGGTGATCCAGCGCAAGGGAAGCCGCGGCTTCGGCAAGGGGAACTTCAAGGCCCTGTTCGAAGCGATCGAGCGCGAGCAGGCGCTCCGCGGGAATCTGTAAGGCCGGGCTTCCGGACCGGATGCGGCTCGTCTCCTTCGCCCGCCCCGGCGCGCCCGGCCGCGCGCTGGGCGTCCACGACGAAGAGGGCATCCTCCACCTCGCGCACGCCGCCGCGATCCTCGAAACGCCCGAGAGAGATCGAGCCCTCCTCGCCACGATGGAATCCCTGCTCGCCGAGTGGGAGCGCGGCGAGCCGCTCGCGCGCGAGGTCGCGGCGCGCGCCCGGGCCGCGGGGGACCGCGCGGCCGCGTTCCTGAGCGCCGTCCGGTTCCGCCCCGAGGACGTCGTCCTGCTTTCCCCCGTCGCGCAGCCGCCCGCCGTGCGCGACTTCTACGCGTTCGAGACCCATGTGAAGAATGCCCGCGCCCGCCGCGGGCTCACCATTCCCGCGGAATGGTACGAGGCGCCGGTGTTCTACTTCTCGAACCCCGGGGCGTTGATCGGCGACGGGGCGCCGGTGGCGCGGCCCGCGTCCTCGAAGGCGCTGGACTACGAGCTGGAGATCGCCTGCGTGATCGGGAGGCGCGCGCGCGACGTGCCCGCGGACGACTGGCGTTCCGTGGTGGCGGGGTTCACGATCCTGAACGACTGGAGCGCGCGGGACGTGCAGCGGAAGGAGATGGCGGTGGGTCTCGGACCGGCGAAGGGGAAGGACTTTGCCACCTCGCTGGGACCCGCGCTCGTGACCCAGGACGAGCTCGCGGACCGGATGGCCCCGGTCCCCGGAGCGGGGGACCGTCTCCAGCTCGCGATGGGGGCCCGGGTGAACGGGAAGACGCTCTCCCGCGCCGATGTCGCGGACATGCAGTTCACCTTCGGCCAGATGATTGCGAGGGCCTCGGCGGACGTGTATCTTTTTCCGGGCGACGTGATCGGGTCGGGTACGGCCGGGAACGGCTGCCTCCTCGAGTTGGGCCCCGAAACGCACCCCTGGCTGGAACCTGGCGACGAAGTGACCCTCGAGATCGAGCGTCTCGGGACCCTCACCAACCGCGTCGCCTGATCGCGATTCGAGAGGAAACGCCATGCCGATGTATCACGCCCTGGGCCAGATCCCGCACAAGCGGCACACCCAGTTCCGGCGTCCGGACGGGAAGCTCTACACCGAGCAGCTCATGGGCTCGCGGGGCTTCTCCGGACGCTCCTCGCTGATCTACCACCACAACATGCCGACGCAGGCCAAGGAGATCCAGAAGATCCAGGACTGTTCGGTCGTCTATGCCGCGGAGCAGGGGCTCCGACACTACCACTTCAAGACGAAGGGCCTGGAGAAGAGCGGCGACCCGATTTCGGGACGCGTCACCCTCCTGCACAACGCCGATGTTTCGATGGCGATCGCCGTGCCCGATCAGAACATGGACTACTGGTACCGGAACGGGCAGGGGGACGACCTCTACTTCATCCACGAGGGCACCGGCCGCATCCAGACGATCTTCGGCGAGCTGCACTACGGCCCCGGCGACTACGTCGTGATCCCGCGCGGGACCACCTACCGCTTCGAGCCCGCCGGCGACCCCCAGCGCTACCTCGTCATCGAGTCGGCCTCGTCGATCGAGACCCCGCGCCGCTACCGCAACGAATACGGCCAGCTGCTGGAGCACGCGCCCATGAGCGAGCGCGACATCCGGAAGCCGGAGCGGCTGGAGACCTTCACCGAGCGGGGGCGGTACGAGGTCCGGATCAAGGCGCGGAATCAGATCACCGCCTACGAGTTCGAGTTCCACCCGCTCGACGTCGTCGGCTGGGATGGGTTTCTCTATCCCTACATCTTCAACATCGGGGACTTCGAGCCGATCACCGGACGCATCCACATGCCGCCTCCGACGCACCAGTGCTTCGAGGGGCGGAACTTCGTGATCTGCTCCTTCGTGCCGCGCATGTACGACTACCACCCGCTCGCGGTGCCCGTGCCGTACAACCACTCGAACGTGGACTCCGACGAGGTGCTCTACTACGTGAACGGGAACTTCATGAGCCGGCGCGGCATCGAGATCGGCTCGTTCACGCTGCATCCCTCGGGAATTCCGCACGGACCCCATCCGGGCGCCACCGAGGCCTCGCTGGGCGCCAAGGAGACCAAGGAGCTCGCCGTCATGCTCGACACGTTCCACCCGCTGAACGTGACGACCGACGCGGAGCCGTACGACGACAAGGGCTATCCCTATTCGTGGCTCGAACCGTCCGGCAAATTCACCGGCGAGGGCGCGACCGGTTGAGCGCCCTCCGGGGGCTCGACCCGAAGGAGATCGCCCCCGCGGACGTCTATGCGCTGCTCACGGGCTGCGTCATCCCGCGCCCGATCGCGTTCGTCTCCAGCCTGAGCGCGGACGGCGTCGCCAACCTCGCCCCGTTCTCCTTCTTCAACGCCGGCGGCGGGAACCCTCCGTCCTTGGTCTTCTCGCCGGTCACGAGCGGCGGCCTTCGCGACAAGGACACGCTGCACAACGTCCGGGCCACGCGCGAGTACGTGGTGCACGTCGCTCCGTGGGGGCTGCGGGAGCGGATGAACCAGACCTCGGCCGAGTATCCTCCCGAGGTGGACGAGTTCGAGGCCGCCGGGTTCACGAAGGTCGCGAGCACGGTCGTGAAGCCGTGGCGCGCGGCGGAGTGCCCGATCGCCATGGAGTGCCGCCTGTTTCAGATCGTCGAGCACGGCCAGGGGCCCTACCACGCGAACTACGTGATCGGCGAGGTGGTCTACTTCCACATCCAGGAGTCGCTGATGAAGGGACAGCGCGTCGATTCCGCTTCGCTCGACGCCATCGGACGCCTCGGCGGCCCCAACTACACGCGGGTGACGCGGGAGTCGATCTTCGCGATGCCGCGCCCCGGGGCGCCGGAATCGCCCGCGGCCGGCACGAAGCCGTGACGCGCGCCGAAGCGACAACGGCCGTCGCCTTCGGTCTTCTGGCCGTTTTGGCGACCGCGGCTTCGGCTGACCTTGTCGATGCCGCTTCCGTGGGCTCCTCCGCCGCCCCCCCCTCCGCCGTCGCCGACACGCTCTCCTTCGAGTTCGCCGACTCCTCGGGCGCTCCGGCGGGGTGGAAGGTCTGGATGCCGCCGGCGCGGTGGGACGGCACGGCGCCGCACGGCGGACGCGGCGCGGCGCGGATCGATCGCGACTCCGCCAGCGCAAACGAGTTTTCCGCGTTCTCCCGCGCGGTCCCCGCCGAGTTCGCGGGGGACACGCTCGAGCTTCGCGGGTGGCTCCGCACCGAAAACGTGCGGGGCTTCGCGGGCTTCTGGCTTCGGGAGGACGGACGGGGCGGCGCGGTTCAGTTCGACAACATGGAACAGCGCGCCATCGCGGGAACGACCCCGTGGACCGAGTATCGCGTCGCGCTGCCGCTGGACCCGCGTGCGCGGAGCATCGTGTTCGGCGGCCTCCTGGCCGGGGCCGGCACGGCGTGGATGGACGACGTGCGGCTGCTCGTGGACGGAACGCCGCTCGCCGAAGCGCGGCGCGTCGTCCGCGCGCGCCCCGGAGCCGAAACCGATCACGAGTTCGACGGAGGCTCGCGCCTGACCGAGCGGGAGCTGCTCGATGCTCGGGTCGAGAACCTCGCGCTCCTGGGAAAGGTCTGGGGATTCCTCAAGGTGCATCATCCCCGGATCGCGTCGGGGGCCCTCAACTGGGACTACGAGCTCTTCCGGATCCTGCCCGCGGTGGCGAAGGCGAAGACGCGCGACGCCGCGGCCCGCGCGATGGTCCGCTGGATCGACCGGGTGGGGATGCCGCCGCCGTGCCGGCCCTGCGCGACCCTCACCGACTCCGCGGCGATCGCGCCCCCCGTCGGCTGGATCCACGACCGGAGCCTCACGCGCGATCTGTCGACGCGCCTCGAGCGGATCTACCGCGACCGCACCACGGGGGACGATTCCTACTACGCCTCGATGACCGGCCTTTCCAATCCCGACTTCTCCACCGAGGTTGGATACCCGACTCCCGGCACGCCCGACGCCGGATACCGCCTGCTCGCCCTCTTCCGCTTCTGGAATGTCGTCGAGTACTGGTTTCCGGATCGCGATCTGATCCGCGAGCCGTGGGACGGCGTCCTGGCCGAGTTCATCCCGAAGGTCCTCCGCGCCGGGGACAGGGACGCCTACCGTCTGACGATGATCGACCTGGTGGTCCGCATCCGGGACGGTCATGCCAACGTATGGAACGCGATCGACGCCCGGCCGCCGCGTGGCGGCTGCCGGCTTCCCGTGGCGCTCCGGCCGGTCGGAGACCGCTACGTGGTCGGGGCCTTCGCCGATTCCGCGCGCGGCCCGGCGAGCGGTCTTCGGATCGGCGACGTGATCCAGGCGCTCGATGGCGCCAGGGTCGATTCCGCGACGGCGGCCTGGGCGCCGCACTACGCCGCGTCGAACGAGACCACGCGGCGGCGCGAGATCGCGCGGTGGGCGACCCAGGGCCCGTGCGGGGCATGCCGCGTGTCGGTGGAGCGGGAAGACGGCGTCCACGAGATCCTCGCGCAGCGCGACTCGTCGCGCGCGATGAACGCCCGCGCGGGCATGACCCACGACCTTCCGGGGCCGGCGTTCCGCCGGCTGGCCGACGACGTCGCCTATCTCAAGCTGTCGGCCGTGCGCGTGGCGGACGCCGCCTCCTACGTGCTGCGGGCCGCCGGCACCCGCTGCTGGATCCTCGACATCCGGAACTATCCGAGCGAGTTCATGGTCTTCGCCCTGGGGCAGCACCTGGTGTCGGCGCCGACCCCGTTCGTTCGCTTCACCCGGGGGGATCTGGCGAATCCCGGCGCCTTCTTCGGGATGGCGCCGGTCGTCATCGAGCCCGCCGCGCCCCACTACGACGGGAAGATCGTGATCCTGGTCGACGAGATGACGCAGAGCTCCGCCGAGTACACGTCGATGGCGTTCCGCGCGGTCCCGGGCGCGATCGTCGTCGGCAGCACCACGGCCGGGGCCGACGGCAACGTCTCGACCATTCGGCTCCCCGGAGGGCTCGGGGCCGCCATGAGCGGATTAGGCGTCTTCTATCCCGACCACACACCGACCCAGCAGGTGGGGATCGTTCCCGATATCGTCGTCCGCCCCACGGTCGAAGGAATCCGCGCGGGGCGCGACGAGGTGCTCGAGGCGGCGCTCAAGGCGGCGCTCGATCGGGAGGTTCGGGTCCCCACCGCTCCATGAGGAACTCCCCATGACCACCGTGACCGCCGCCGATCTGGATCTCACCGCCGCCGACGTCGCCTGGGACCTGGAGCCGCTCGTCCAGGGGGACGGGGACGCCGGCGTCACGCGCCTCCTGGACGAGGCCGCGCGGCGCGCGACGGCCCTCGCCGCGGCCTGCCACGGCCGCATCGCCACGCTCGACGCGGCGGCGTTCGCGGCCATGATGCGCGAGGTCGCGGAGATCTCCGACCGGCTGGGACGCGCTTCGAACTACGCCGGGCTCCGCTTCTCGGAGAACACCGAAGATCCCTCCCGCGGCGCGCTCCTGGCGATGGTGGAGGAGCGCGGCACGGCGATCTCGAACGAGCTGATCTTCGTCACCCTGGAGTGGGCCGCCCTGGAGGACCGCCGCGCCGAGGCCCTCCTGGCCGATCCGGCGCTCGCTTTCTGCCGCCATCATCTCGTCGTGGCGCGGCGCCATCGCCCGCACCTCCTCACCGAGCCGGAGGAGCGGATCCTCGCCGACAAGGCGGTGACCGGGCGGAGCGCCTGGACGCGCCTCTTCGAAGAGCTGACCTCCTCGATCACCGTGTCCCTCGACGGCGAGACCCTGGGGCTGGAGCTGGCGCTCGCGCGGCTGCACTCCTCGGACCGCGACGTGCGGCGCGCGGCGGCCGAGGCGACGACGGCGGCGCTCCAGCCGGGGCTTCGGACCCGCGCGTACGTCCTGAACACGCTCCTCTCCGACAAGGCCATCGACGACCGGCATCGCCGCTACGCGAACTGGCTCCAGAGCCGGAACCTGGACAACGAAGCGAGCGACGAGTCGGTGGAGGCGCTGGTCGCCGCGATCGTCGGCCGGTACGACATCCCGCGGCGCTGGTACGCGCTCAAGGCGCGGATGCTCGGCCTGGACCGCCTGGCCGACTTCGACCGCTACGCGTCGGTCGCCGAGCACGAGACGCAGCACGGCTGGAGGGAGTCGCGCGAGCTGGTGCTCGACGCCTATCGCTCCTTCTCCGGCGAGCTCGCGGCGGGGGTGCAGCGGTTCTTCGACGAGCCCTGGATCGACGCGCCGGTGCGGCCGGGCAAGCAGACCGGGGCCTTCTGCTCCTACACCGTGCCCTCGGCCCATCCCTACGTCCTGTTGAACTGGACCGGCCGCCGGCGCGACGTGCTCACGCTGGCGCACGAGCTGGGGCACGGGATCCACGCGTACCTGGCGCGGCCCCAGGGCATCTTCCACCAGAGCACGCCGCTCACGATCGCGGAGACCGCCTCGGTGTTCGGGGAGACGCTCACGTTCGGGAAGCTGCTCGAGAGCACGACCGACCCGGGCGCGCGGCTGGCGCTCCTGGCCGAAAGTCTCGAGGGGATGCTCGCGACGGTGTTCCGGCAGGTCGCCATGAACCAGTTCGAGCAGGCGGCGCACACGGAACGGCGCGATCGGGGGGAGCTGAGCGTGGAGCGCTTCGGCGAGCTGTGGGCGGAGACGCAGGAACGGATGATGGGCGATTCCGTCGCCGTCACCGAGGGCTACCGCTCCTGGTGGTCCTACATCCCGCATTTCTACTCGCTGCCCGGGTACGTCTACGCCTACGCCTATGGGCAGCTCTTCGCGCTCTCGGTCTACCGGGAGTACGAGCGGCGGGGCCCCTCGTTCGCTCCGGCGTACCTGGAGATGCTCGCGCGGGGCGGCTCGGCGCCGCCGGAGGAGCTGGGACGGATCGTCGGGGTGGATCTGACGAGCCCGACCTTCTGGGAAGGAGGCCTGGGCTTGATCGAAGACCGCCTGGGCGCGACCGAAGAGGCCGCGCGCGCCGCCGGAAGGCTCCCCGCGGCCTGACGGCCCGGCCCGCTCAGGGCGCGACCGCTTTCGCTTCCCCCCGCTTCGCCCGCGCGCGGTCGGCGAACCGCACCATGCGGGTGAGCCCTTCCCGCAGCTCTTCGTCCGAGACGCAGAACGCGATCCGAACGCGCTGGCTCGCCTTGGGATTCGAGGGATAGGCCGGCGCGCCGCTCGGGTGGGGCAACGCGTTCGGGAGCCCGTCGGGATCCATGTCGGGCTGGATCGCGAAACCGACGCCGGGCGCGACCGCGACGCGCTCCTCGCGCAGGAGCGCTTCGGCGAAGGCGTCGCCGCTCATCCCCGTCGACGAGACGTCGGCCATGATGTAGAAGGCGCCGTCCGGCTCGTAATCGGCAAGCCCCGCCGGCTTCAGGATCGCGAGGGCGAGGTCGCGGCGGCGGCGGTAGGCGTCGCGCATGGCCGCCACGCCCAGGTCCGGCTCGCGCGCGGCCGGGAGCGCGCCCCACTGGGTGGGCATCGCCGCGCTCGCGACGAGCGGCTCCTGGCACTTTCGCAAGAGCGTCGCCGTGTAGAGCGAGGGGGCGATGAGATAGCCGAGGCGGAGCCCGGTCATCGCGTAGGACTTCGAAAAGGTGAAGAGCGTGAACACGCGCCGCTCGGCCTCGGGGAGGTCGCGCTCGAAGGATGCGGCCGAAACGTGCGCTCCGCGGAAGACGAAATCCTCGTAGGCCTCGTCGCTCAGGATCCAGAGATCCCGCTCGCGCGCCGTTTCCCAGATGCCGCGCAGCGTCGCCTCCGGAAAGACCGCCCCGGTCGGGTTGCTCGGGCTGTTGACCAGGATGCCGCGCGTGCGGGGCGTGATCAGCCGGCGCATCGCGGCGAGATCGGGCTGGTAGCCGGCGCCCAGCGGATAGAAGACCGGACGCCCGCCCAGGAGCAGCGTCTCCTGGATGTAGTTGGGCCAGTAGATCTCGGGTAGCAGGAACTCCTCGCCGACGCCGAAGATGGTTTCCATGGCGGCGAAGAGGCCCTGGGTCGAGCCGGGGGAGATCACGATGTGGTCGGGCGTCGCAGTGATTCCGTTCTTCCGGCGCGCCTTCTCGGCGAGCGCGACCCGGAGCTCGTGCACCCCGGCGGTCGGCGCGTAGTGCGTCTTTCCCCCGCGCAGGGCGGCCGCGGTCGCTTCGATCACGGCTTCCGGAGGCGCGAAGTCGGGATCGCCGACGTGCAGGCGGAAGACGGGCCCTCCGCCGGCGCGCTCCATCTCGTCGGCCAGGCGGAACATGGTTCGGATCGGGGAGAAGGGGATCAGGCTGGTGCGCCGCGATGGCTGGGGCATGCGTGCTCCTCGGTTCCAGGTCGGGTTCGGACCCGCAGCATAGCACCGGCAGGGCGGGCCGCGCGCGGCATCGGGACCGTTCCCGGGGTGGATACCACGGTCCCCTTGCGCGGGAGGGGATGTCGTGCTCCGGGAACCGCTTGGCTTGCCGAGGGTACGGCACGTTTGTTACCCTCGCGGGACTACGATTCCACGGTTCACGCGGTCCGGATCCACCTTCCGAGGAGGCCTGGGAATGCTCGCGTCGAGAACGGCTGTCGCGGCTATCGCGCTGTCCATGCTGGTGTTCTGCGGAACCTCCTCGGCGCAGGGAACGACCGCGGCACCGGCCAAGGCGGCTCCGGCGGCCAAGGCGGCTCCTGCGGCCAAGCCGGCCGCGCCGGCCAAGGCCGCGATGCCTTCGATCTCGGCCACCGTGAAACCGGTCTCCGCGACCCCCGCCTCCGCGGCGGCCGCCAAGCCGGCGAAGGCGTCGGCCCCGGCCGGCGGCCCGCGCACCATCGTCGGCGAGGTGATCGATCCGGCCTGCTGGATCATCAACGGCGCGGGCGGAAAGGGTCACGCCGAGTGCGCCGCGGCCTGCGCCAAGGCGGGGCAGACGATGGCGATTCTCGAGAAGAAGACGAACAAGGTCTACATCCTGGCGGGCGACAAGCCGGGCGAGGACCCGAACAAGGGCGTGGCCGAGTACGTGGGGCAGCAGGTTCTGGTAAAGGGGCGCGTCTACGCCCGCGGCGGCGCCATCGGGCTCCGCGTCGAATCGATCGAGCCGTACAACGCGAAGCTCGCGGCGGAAACGCCGTAAGACCGAAACCCAGGGCGCGGAAGGAGCCACATCGCATGAATCGCAGCAGGCGCACGATCGTTTCCGTCCTGGCCGCGGCCGCTCTCGGCGCCGCGGCGCTGGGCGCTTCCACGCCCGTACCCGCGCCGAAGGGGCCGGCGAAATCCGCTCCGGCCAAGCAGCCCGCCGCGATGGTCGGGCACGACCACCACGACATGTCGAAGATGGACGGCGCCAAGGGCGCCTCCGACAAGGGGAAGTTCACGACCATCGTCGGCGAGGTCATGGACCCGGCGTGCTTCCTCGAGGCCGGATCCAAGTCGATCGGCCCGGGCCATTTCCAGTGCGCCGTCGACTGCGCCCGCTCGGGGCAGACGCTCGCCATCTACGACCGGGCGGCCGACCGGATCTACTTCATCGCCGGCGAGCTTCCCGGAAAGAATCCGAACGATCCCGTCAAGGGCTACATTCACCAGAAGGTGGACGTCTCGGGCACGGTCTACCACCGCGCGGACGCGTGGGGGATCGTGATCACGAAGGTCGTGCCGCACGAGGGCGCCGCCGCTCCGGCGTCGGCCCCGGGCGCGGGGAAGTAGCGCCCCGCCGATCGGCTTCTCGAGTCACCCGGAGGACTCCGGAACCGCGTGAACTCGCTGGTCCTGCCGCTCACGGCGATCGTCGTCTTCGCGTTCGCCTATCGCTACTACGGCGCCTTCATCGCCCACCGGGTCGCGCGCGTCGATCCGTCGCGTCCCACGCCGGCGGTCACGATGGCCGACGGACGCGATTACGTCCGCACCAACAAGTACGTCCTCTTCGGTCACCATTTCGCCGCGATCTCCGCCTCGGGCCCGCTGATCGGCCCGGTGCTGGCCGCGCAGTTCGGCTACCTCCCCGGCGCGCTCTGGATCCTGATCGGGGCCGCGCTCGGCGGCGCCGTGCACGATTTCATCATCCTCTTCGCGTCGGTGCGGCACCGCGCCTCCTCGCTCTCGGAGATCGCGCGCCGGGAGATCGGCCCGGTCGCGCACGGCGCGGCCACCGCGGCGATCCTCTTCATCACGCTCCTCCTGCTCGCGGGTCTCGGCATCGTCGTGGTGAACGCGCTCGCGCACTCGCCCTGGGGCACGTTCACCGTCGCGATGACGATCCCGGCCGCGCTCCTCTTCGGCCTCTACATGTACCGGCTCCGGCCGGGGCGCGTCGTGGAGGGGAGCCTGATCGGCGTGGGGCTGATCCTGGCCGCGGTGCTGCTGGGTCCCTGGCTCGTGGCCTCGCCCTACGCGAAGTGGTTCACCCTCTCCCCGCGCGCGCTGGGCGTGGCCCTCCCGGTCTACGCGTTCATCGCCGCGACGCTGCCGGTGTGGCTTTTGCTCTGTCCGCGCGACTATCTCTCGACCTACATGAAGATCGGGACCATCGCGCTGCTCGTGATCGGGGTGGCGGTCGTCCATCCCAGGCTCCAGATGCCCGCGATCACGCCGTTCGTGAACGGCACCGGACCGGTGCTTCCGGGAATGAAGGTCTTTCCCTTCTGCTTCATCGTGATCGCCTGCGGCGCCATCAGCGGCTTCCACGCGCTGATCGGCACGGGAACGACGCCGCGGATGATGCCCGACGAGGGGAGCATCCGGTTCATCGGCTACGGGGCGATGCTCACGGAGGGGGTGGTGGCCATCATGGCGCTGGTCGCGGCGACCGCGCTCGTGCCGAACGATTACTTCCTGATCAACGGCGTGCCCAAGGCGGTGGCGGCGCTCGGCATCCATCCGGTGCAGCTGCCGGAGCTGACGCGCCTGGTCGGCGAGGAGACGCTGCAGGGGCGCACGGGCGGCGCCGTATCGCTCGCGGTCGGGATGGCGAACATCCTGCGCCAGATCCCGGGCATGGGACACCTGATGGCGTACTGGTATCACTTCGCCATCATGTTCGAGGCGGTGTTCATCCTGACCGCGCTCGACACCGGAACCCGCGTGGCGCGGTATCTCTTCCAGGACGTGCTCGGCCGCGTGTGGGCGCCGCTGGGATCGACGACGAGCGTCGCGGCGGTGGCGGGCGTCGGCGCTCTGGTCTGCGGGGCGTGGGGCTTTCTCACGGTCACCGGCAGCATCGAGACGATCTGGCCGCTCTTCGGCGTGGCGAATCAGCTCCTCGCCGTGATCGCGCTGGCGGTGGGGACGACGTTCCTCCTGCGGCAGCGCCCCTCGCGCTACGCGTGGGTGACGCTCGGCCCCCTGTGCTTCCTGACCGTCAGCACGATGTGGGCGGGAGTCCTGAACACCTTCCGCTATCTCGCGCCCTCCTACGTCGCCGACAAGGGGCCGCTCGTCGCCTACCTCGACGGAATCCTGAGCATCGTGCTGCTGCTCCTCGTCGCAACCGTGCTGCTCGACTCCGTGCGGCGGTGGATGCGGATCCTGGCCCTGAAGCGCGCGGGGCTCTCGGAAATCCCGCTCGCCGTGGAGCCCGCTCCAGAGCCGGCGCCGACAGGGATCGGCGCGGCGCCCGAGCCCTCACTGTAGATCCTCGCTTCGCCACGGTCTCCCCCAAAACGAATCGGCCCGAGCCGCCGGAGCGGATCGGGCCGTGGGGATCGCTAGCGAGAAGGGCGCGTCAGGGAAGCTGGGAGTCCTTGAAGTTCGCCACCTGGACCGGGACGCTGGCCAGCGCCTCGACCTTGTCGCCGTTGTTCGAGCCGTTGGCCATCACGAACCCGTAGACCTTGATGCGCGCCGTCGTGGCGGTCGCGACATTCGTCGGCACGGAGGCCTTGGCGCCCAGATCGCTCAGCGCGATCGAGCCGTCGGCGGTGCCGCCCGAGGGAACGCGAAGGGTGAGGCCGCCCGAGTAGGGAGGATAGATGCCGTTGTCGTAGGTGACCGAATACCCGGTCACGACGATCTCGGAGTACGGGCTTCCCGGAGCGAGCGGCGCCGAGCCGTCGGCCGGGACGTTGCCGAGCGTGATCTTCGCTTCGTCCGCCACGACCGTGCCGGAATCCGAAACCAGGTCGCTGTAGAAGACGTTGCCGTCGTTCACCGAGACCACCGTGAGGAAGGAGCGGGTGGACGTGTCGGTGCATCCTCCGATCGCGAGCAGCGCGATCCCTGCGAGCGCCGCGAGCGCGAGCAACCTGAGCGTCTTCATATCGGTCTCCTTGGCCTACGCGATCCCCATCGCGCATGAAGCGGGTAGGAACGGCATACGAAACCCCGCAGCCGGAAACGCAAAGGGCATGCCACATGTAGGCCCGAAGGGCCGGGCTGTAAGTAACACCGTTTACAGAGGCTTATCGGCGGTGGCTCAACTTTGTCCCATGGCAGCGAAACGGGCGCCGTGCATAACGCATCGGCGCCCGCCGGACTGCAACGCGATGAAGCCGGTTACTTCTTGGCCATCGCCATGCTCGCCGCGTTCGTGAAACGGCGGTTCACCTCGTCCCAGTTGATGTTCCGCATGAACGCCTCGACGTAGGCCTTCCGGTCCGAGCCGTAGTCGATGAAGTAGGAGTGCTCGTACGTGTCGCAATTGAGCACCGGAATCGTGCCCCAGACGCCGCCCTGGTTCTGGGCGTCGCCGATGAAGTTGTGGAGCATGCGGTCGGTGGGGTCGTAGGCGAGAACGACCCAGCCGCGCGCGCACATCGCGGAAGCCTTGAAGTCCTCCTCCCACGCGGCGAACGTTCCGAAGTCCTCCTTGATCTTGTCGACGACCTCGCCCTTGGGCTGTCCGTCGCCGCCCATGATCGAGAAGTAGATCTCGTGGAGGATCTGGCCGTTGGCGGCAAACGTCTCCTCGGCCTTCAGCCCCCGCATCTCGCTGTAGATCTGATTGGCCTTGCTGCGGTCGACCTTCTGCAATGCCTCTTCGATCTCGTTCCGCTTGTTCACGTAGCCCGCGTACAGCTTGTCGTGGTGGATCTCCATCGTCTTCGACCCGATCCCCTTCAACGCGTCGTTCGCGTAGGGGAGGGGTTGAACGGGGTGCTTGGCCATGAGGGCGTCTCCTTATGTCCCGCCGCGAGGCGGCGGAATGGGGTCCTTGGAGAATGAGGCAGCCACTATATCAGATGCGCCGCGACGGGGTTGGGAGCGCGTCCCGAGGGCCGCGGGCGCCGCGGAAGCCCGCCGGGTTCAGTTCTCCTGGCCGGGAAGCCGCCGTCGGATCGATTCGACGCGGTAAAGGCGCGGTCCCTTCTCTTCCAGCGCCAGCTCCACCTCGGCGCCCACTTCCTTGCCGAGCAGGTTCCGCGCGAGGGGCGCCCGGTAGGAGAGCACCCCGGGGGCGATGTTCCCGTCCCCCTCGCCCAAAATCCAGAAGGTGACCGGGGGATCGTTGTTGCCCTCGGGGCGCAGCGTCGCCTCGGTGCCGACGCCGACGCGCGAGGAGTCGACTTCGAGGTTCTCGATCAGGCGCGCGCGCTGGATCATCCCCATCACTTCCTGAAGCCGGGCCGCGGCATTCGCCTGCCGCTGCTTGGCCGCCTCGTACTCGGCGTTTTCGCGCAGGTCGCCCAGCGCGCGCGCCTTTTCGATGGCGGCGGGGATCGAGGTCTTGAGGTCGCGCGCGATCTTCGCCATCTCCACGTTGAGCCGGTCGTAGGTGGCGCGCGTCATGAGGGTGAACTGCGTGTCCACGTCCTCGGTGCTGCGCCCCTCGAGCAGATCCTGCGCCCTCGCCTTGCGGCGGCGCTCGTATTCGTCGCCCAGGTCCCCCAGGCCGACTTCCTGGAGGAACTCGAGGATCGGGACGAGGCGCCGCTCGCTGCCGTTCCAGTGGAGCACCGTGCGCTCCAGCGCTTCCGCGGTCTCCGTTTCGGGGGGCGTGGCGCGGAAGCGCCGATGGAGCAGCCCGCCGTCGGCGACCAGCCCGTAGAGGCGCTCCGGCACGCCCTCGGGGAGGTCCCCTTCGAGAAGGCGGACCGTGGCGACGAGGAGCGCGTCCATCGTCGGGGCCCCCGCGTCGTCGGGGTGGGCCGCGAAGTGCTCGACGAGCCGCGCCGAGAGCGCCGGGTGCTCCGACGCGCGCGTCATGCGCTGCTCGATCGCGCGCGCGTAGCGCTCGGGCCCGAGCAGCTCGCGGAGCCGCTCCCGGCCCTCCTCGCGGAGCCGGGGAAGCCGGCTCTCGACGGCGAACCAGAGGAACTCCTCCTCGCCCGCGACGCCGCGCGAGAGCCCGAGGAGCTGCTCCTGGTTCAAGCCGAGCGCCAGGTCGTCGGGCCGGAGTCCGGCCGCGATGAGGTCGGCGAGGATGACCTGCGCGGTCTCCTTCGGCACCGAATGCCAGGAGAGCGCGTAGCAGAGCGCCTGCGCGCGCATCGTCCCCTCGAGCCGCTCGTCCTGGGACCAGCGCGCGACGAGCGGGCCCGCGTGCGCGCTCAGGCGCGGCTCGTCCTCGGGGTGCTCGCGGAGGAACTTGCGGATCAGCTGAAGTCCCGCGCCGGGCGCCTTCGGCGCGATCGTGGGCAGCGTGGCCGCGGCCGCCTCGCTCCCCTCGGGCGCAAGCCGGAACTGCCCGCGGTACGCCTCGCTCGTGTCGAGGCGCGCGTCGGTCTTCCAGCGCTCCTTGACCCGCTTCCAGAAGAGGGTCGCGTCGAAGCCGGGGAGCGCCGCTTCCAGGCGCGGCTTCATCTGCGCCTGCGTCGCGGCTCCGCCCATGTCGCGGAGCACCCGCGCGATCACCTCGGGGTCTCCCTCCGCCGCGAGCGCGCGGGCGCGCTCCGGCTGCTCGATCGCGAGGACGCGAAGGCCGTCGCTCGGGAGCCGGTCCAGGGAACGGGACGCCATGGCGAAGGACATCTTGTGTCCGGAGCGGCCGGTGAAGTCCAGGGTCAGCGAATCGCCGTCGCTCGCGAGGACGCGACCGATCCCCCAGGTCTGGTGCGTGACGTAGGCGCCGGGCGGCAGGGCCAGGATCTTCGGCACCCGCGCGGCGATCGCGTCGTACGACTCGCTCGGATCGAGGATCCCCGAGCCCTGGATGATCGCTTCGGGATCGGGCTCCTTGCCCACGACGATCCGGAAGAGCCTGGCGAACATGGCGCGCCCGGCGGTGCCGCCCGGCAGGCGCGGGAGGATCGGAGCGACGTCGTCCCAGTCGAAGCGCCCGCTGGCGCGCTCCTCGAGCGGCGGAATCGCGAGATCGAGGATCGATTCCGAGTCGCTCCAGGGGGCCAGGGCCGCGTAGCGAAGGAGGATCTTCCCGATGCGGACTGGCGCGGTTTCGAGATCCTCGTCCACCGCGCGGAAGAGCGCCTCGCTCAACCCTTCGTGGACTCCGTCGTCCAGCGAGAGCTCGACGGCCCGGAGCCGGTGCTCGCGCGCGGCTTCGCGCGCATCGGGATCGGCGGAGCGCTCGAGCAACGCGGCGAGATCGGCGTGCAGCTCGGGATCGGCGTGGCGGATCCCGATCGCGGTGCGTAGCCAGTCGGCGCGCTCCTCTTCGGATGCCGCGGGATTCTGCGAGAGGAAGTGGAGGAAGCGCACCGCGGCGGGGGTCGGCTCCGGCTCGAGAAAGCGGGGAAGGAGCGCCAGCACGCCGTCCCGGTCGCCGGCCGCGAGCAGCTTGTCCGAGACGACCTCGAGGGCGTCGAGCGCGCGCGCCCGCTCGCCCAGTCCCTGCTGGAGCAGGGCGGCCAGGAGCAGGAGATCCCAGCGCTTCTTTCGCGCCGGCTCCTGCTCGAGCGCCTTGAGCGCGGCCTCGGCCGCGCTTCGCTCGATCAGGCGGTGCGCGAGAAGCTCGGTGTCCGCCCAGCGCGGATCGCCGTGGCGAAGCGGCGGCTCCTCGCCGGTGGCGCTCTTCAGATAGGCTCGCAGCTCTGCGTCGATCATCGTTGGGATCCTCGAGAATCCGCTAGGATAGCGCAAGGAGGCTCCCCTCGGATAGACTCTCCGGCTTCACGCGACGCGCTTCGAGCGAAGGGACCGAACGGTCGCAGCGTCGGGGCGCACGAAGGGGGCAGCGTCGGGGCGCACGAAGGGTCGCCGCGTCGGAGCGCACGAAGGGGGGACCGGATCCCGAAGCGGACACGACTCATCCTGGCCCTGAGCGCGAACCAGCTTCTTGCGAGCGGCACCCACGTGATCGCGAAAGGCGCGCTGCTCCGGCTGAACCCGCTCGCGCTGGCGCTGCTCCGCTTCGTTTCGGCTTCCCTCGTGCTCTTCGCCTATCTCCGGTTCCGCACCGGGCTCGCCCGCGTGGAGCGGCGCGACTGGCCGGCGTTCCTCCTGCTCGGCTTCCTCGTCATTCCGGGGAACCAGGGGTTCTTCCTGTTCGGATTGGCCCGCTCGACGGCGAGTCATGCGGCGCTGCTCTACGCCTTGACGCCCCTGATCGTGCTGCTGTTCGCCAGGCGCCTGCTGCGCGAAGAAGGGTTCGTGTCCAAGCTCCTGGGCATCGTCGCCGCGTTCACCGGCGTTGCGGTCATCCTCCTCGAGCGCGGGCTGCGGCACGAAGTGGGACTGTTGAGCGGCGATCTCCTCATCCTGGTCGCGGTCTTCGCGTGGGCCGCCTACACCGTTCTCTCGAAGCGGCTGCTCGCGCGCTACGACCCGATGACGGTGACCGGGTGGTCGATCATCTCGGGAACGCTGATGTGCCTGCCGGCGCTGTTCGTGCCCGGGGCCATTCCGCGCCTGGAGTCGATCCCGATCGGCGTGTGGGGCGCCATCGCCTACCTCGCCGTCGGCACCTCGGTCATCGCCTACCCGCTCTGGTCCTACGCGCTGCGCCACATGGACGCCTCGAAGGTCGCGATCACGTCCAACACGCAGCCGATCCTGACCGCGGCGCTATCCTGGCTGCTCTTCCGGGAGCGGTTCACGCCCGGGTTCTTCGTCGGGGCCGCGCTGATCCTGGCCGGCGTCACGTGGGTGGAGACGCGCCGGCCGGGCATGGCGCGGGTCGTGCCGGTGGAGGCGGGGTGATGTGGGCGAAGACCGGCCGGGCGGGCCGCTCGTGACGCGCCGGCCGCCGCTCCGGGGCGACGAGCTTCCGGAGATTCGGGTCCCGCCGCCGGGGCCGAAGTCGCGCGCCTCCTCGCGAAGACTGCGGCGCGCCGAGGGCGCCGCGATCTGGGGCGCCGACCCATCGCCCATCGTCTGGTCCCGCGCGCGAGGCTCGGTCGTCGAGGACCTGGACGGCAACCGCTACGTCGACCTGACGAGCGGCTTCGGCGCCGCGACGCTGGGTCATGCCTCGCCGGAAGTGGCGCGCGCGGTCGCCGCGCAGGCCCGGCGCCTGTCGCAGGGGCTGGGCGACCTCCATCCGCACGTGGCGCGCGAGAAGCTCGTGCGCAAGCTCTCGGCGTTGGGCGGAGCGTTGAGCCGCGTGCTCGTGACCGGCACCGGATCGGAAGCGGTGGAGCTGGCGCTGAAAACCGCTGCGCTCGCGACCGGGCGCCGGCGCGTCGTCGCGTTCGAGGGCGGCTACCACGGTCAATCGGGCGCCGCGCTCGAGGTCACGCACTTTCCTCGGTCTCCGGAATTGCTGCAGCCGGCGGGTCCGCCCCGCGCGATTCCCATTCCGTTTCCCGATCCGCGACACTGCGGGGCGCGCACGCCGTGCGAGGCGTGCGACCTTTCCTGTCTCGATCGCGGATGGGAGCGCTCGGTAACGCCCGAGCTTCGAGGGAGCGATCCTCCCGGCGCGGTGATCGTCGAGCCGGTCCAGGGACGGGCGGGCGTGATCGTCCCGCCGCCGGAGTTTCTCGCGCGTCTGTCGGCCCTGGCCCGCGAGGCCGGAATGCTCGTGATCTACGACGAGATCCTGACCGGCGCCGGCCGCACCGGCCCCTTCTGGGCCTGGAAGCGGAGCGGCGCGGCGGCGGAGCCCGACCTGATGACGGCAGGGAAGGGGATCGGCGGCGGCGTGGCGATCGGCGCGCTCTTCGGCAAGTCCCAGGTCATGGAGGTATGGTCGCGTCACGTCTCCTCGTCGGGCGAGTCACCGTACGCGAGCACGTTTTACGCGCACCCCCTGGCATGCGCGGGTGCGCTGGCCGCGCTGGAGCGGCTGACGTCGGAGGAGATCGCGTCGTCTCGGGAGGCGATCGCAGGGATGCTTCTCGATGCGCGACCACCCCTCGGTTTCACGATCCGGGCTCTGGGCGCCATGGCCGCGATCGAGCCGGAAGACACAAGGCGCTCGACCACTCCTTCCGCGGAGGGCGGTCGGCGCCTCGCCGCGCCACTCGACCCAGATCGGACCGAGAGAAGCCTATACCTGCCCCTGCTGCACCGCGGAGTCATCGCCATCCCCGGAGGCATCAGCTCCGCGGCCGTCAGCATGTACCCCGCCTTCACGATCACCCCCCAACAGCTCGCGCACGCCATGGATGTCGTGTCTTCGCTTTCCTAGGAGACGCGTCATTACCCCGTGTTGGGTGCCGCTTTCCTCCCCCTGAACGCGCGCCCGCAACGGCCGAGTTTCTGCGCGTCCGCCAGCTAGGTTCATTGGAAAAGCGCGCCCGCCGCGCCGAGCTTCAAGTGAACGCGCTTCCGCCCAGCTAGGTTCAGCTGAACGCGCGCCCGCTCCGATCTGGCTCTATTTGGAGATCCTCCCGAACTTCCGCTTCTCCAGCTTCTCGATGAGCGCGTCGAGGGCCCGGTCGAGCACCTGCGCCACGTCCCGCGGCGACACAGCGTGACTGAGTAGCGCCTGAGCGAGTCGCAGCTTGTCGTGCGTGCCCTTGGAGACCGTTACTTGAACGAGGAAGGAAGGGGGCCGAGCCGGAGTTGGGGCGTTGTTCCCGGGGGTCCGTTCGACAGCAGCCTCCGGCGATAGATCGTCAGCTCCGGCACTCTCGGGCGATGGATCTTCCGCTCCGGCACTCTCGGGCGATGGACGGTCAGTGCCGTCCGCCGTTGACGCCTGATTGCGCGAGCCACTGTGCATCGCGGGGCCCGCGGCGTCGACGTCCGAACCCTGTCCGTCCACGACGACAGTTGTCTCCGATTTCACCGCCGCTAGCGGCGGTAAAAACTTGGGCGGAGCTTCGGGAGTGGGCTCGCCCGCCGGTGAATCGAACATGTCATGGCGCCGATCGAGCGCAACCGTCTTCGGAAGGGGAAGGGCGACAGGTCGGATGGACGCGAGTGGTGGAACGCTCGAGGCCTGGGGGAAGCGCGAGGCGAGCCACTCTTGAACTTCGGCCCTGCTCCGGCCTCCGACCGCACGGAGCAGCTCGTTGATATTCCCGGGCGTGAGATGGGGAGCGATCAGGCAAACGGCCGTGAGATGGATCCTGCCCTCCGCCACCGCCTGGAACAGAACCGGAAAACGCCGCGCCGCCCGCGCCGCTTGGATGCGTCTCCAGGCGGGACCCTCCGCAAAGCGCAACTCACGGAGGCAGTAGGTGAACATGGAGGAGAACCCTGCCGGAGCGTACAGCCTGCGTGCGTCGAACTCACCAAGGTAAGCCAGGAGAGCCGCGGTCAGCTGGCCATTGCGGGCGAGAATGATTCGCAGGTTCCGAAGCAGCACGGCGTCGCTGAGATGCGTCAACGAATAGGAATTCATGCAAACACCTGTTTGCGGGGAGGTCAGGCTCTCTCGGTGTCGTGCCGTTGGGGGGGCTTCGCTTAGGCAAGGCGACGCAGGGGACCGACGGATGAAGTAACAAGTTTCGGTCCAGGATCCGAAGGCGTGGCGGGGAGGTGCGGAGGGGCAGCGCGGATCCGCTACCGACAGCTAAATATCGTGCGGCATGTATCCCACGGGGCTCTGATAGTAGTAATCCGACGGGTAGTGCAGGAAGTTGGACACGCGGCTCATGTACAGGCAGGCGAAATCCTTGAGCTGGTGGCCGAAGCGGCTGGACTCGTTGCCCTCGCGAAACAGCGATCCCCACCGCGAATTGTAGGCGCGGTCGATCTTCAGCCGGATCGCGTCGATCTCCCCCTGCAGCTCGACGCTGTGCTTCTCGAGGGCGCCGACCTGCTCGGGGATCTCGGCGATGCGCCCGCCCAGCTCGTGCCGCCGGCTCGGATCGTTGCCGTTCTCGCTCAGCACCAGCGTCAGCCGCCGGAGTTCCCGGCCCAGCACGGCCTTTTCGATCTCGCTCTGGTGCCGCTCGGCCGAGAGGCGCGCGAGCCGATCGAATTCCTTCGCATGCTCGGCGGTCACGGTGATCTCGCGGTCCAGCTCGGGGACGAGCATCGCGGTGCGCCAGCCGCGCGCGCGCTTCGACTGCAGAATGTCCCCGTAGGTGTGATCGCCGAAATACAGCACGTGCTCGGCCGAGGCGCCGAGCGTGCGCTCGAGCCACGTCGCGTCGCCGCGACGGACGGCCGCGCACGCGATCCGGGAGCCCTGGATTTCGGGAACCGGCTCGGCCGCCTGGGTCTCCGTGAAGAAATCGGGCTTCCGCGCCTCGACGACGACCGCGTGGAAGAGGTCGGTCCAGTGCTCCGGCGCGCCGCGTCCCTTCATCAAGATGTGGCGGAGCAGCGTGTCGGTGTAGGCCCATTCGCTGTTCGTGACCAGGAAGAGCTTCTTTCCGGTGCGGCGGAACTCTTCGAGCACGGTGCGCAGCTCGGGGTCGAGGCGGATGTAGCGATCGAGGTCGTTCGTGATCACGTTCTTCAAGCTGCCGTCGCGGTGCGCCTCGTCGATCATCTCGCGCACGTCGCGATAGAGCGCTTCGTAGTCCAGCGTCGTTCCCGGGCGCCGCCGCTCCAGGAGGTCGATCAGGCACAGGTACAGGTACACCTCGGGCAGATGGAAGAGCGTGTCCACGGAAACGTAGTTCTCGTGCCCGAGCCGGATGCGCGACGTGCGGTAGGCTCGGCGGCGCTCCTCCGAACGGAGCGGCATCAGGCCGTGGGACCCGCGGGTGACCAGGTTGAAGTAGTCCATCTTCAGCAGATTGCCGCGCTTCCGATCCACCACGAGGCCCCGGATCACGAAGGAGGGGTCGTACTTGAGGTCGAGGATCTCCGTGGGATAGCCCTTGTTCGCGACCAATTTTTCCTTCGTGAGATCGAACGCCAGCTCCTCGACGCTCGTCGGGTCGTAGTGGGCGAGCGTGTGGTCCAGGTCGAAGCCGATGGCGCGGATCTGCGTCATGCGGAGGTTCCGGTTCACGAAGACGCGATGCCGCCGGGGAATCCGGTGCTCGCGATAGCGGAGCGCGCGCGCGGACGGCTCGTGCGGGGCGCCGGGGTGCGCGTGGTGGGCCGGCTGCGGTCCGTGCGGCTTGAGCGGCGTGGCCGGGGCGAAGGGCGCGGCCGGGGCGAACGGCGCCGACGGCTCCGCCGGGACACCAGGCGGCGCCTCGATCTCGGGCAGCGATCCGGCGGGAGCGACGCCCGCGGGGGTCGCGTCAGGCGCCTCGGCGGGACGAGACGTCGCGGGCGGCGCGGGAGCTCCGGTCGCTCCGCCCCGCTCCTTCTTCATGGCGCTCATGTTCGCGAATTGTAGGCGCTGGACGCGCTTCGGGCCAGCCGCCATTCGCGGAGGCTCGCTGCGTCCTCGGCCGGCCGCCATTCCTTGACGGCATCACGGCCCGTCCGTACTCTGCCCGGGTGAATCTCTGCCTCTACGAAGACCCGGATGCCTCGGCGTTCGGTCCCCACGCGCTCCTCCGTCCCGTGTTCGCGCTCCGATGCGGCGCCTTCACCCTGATCGAGAAGCTCGTGCGCGCCTTTCCCGAAGCCCCGCTCCATCTCATGGTCCGCTCCGAGGTCGAGGAGGTGACGCGCGCGCTCTATCCGACCGCGTCGGTCGGAGAGCCGCCCGCCGAAGAGACGCTCTTCGTGAATGCGCGGCTCTGCATGACCGACGACGAGGTGCTCCATTTTCTCGCCGCCTCTCCGACCGAAGCGTCCTACATGTCGGGCGGCACGCTCTTCGCCGCGAAGGTGTCCGCGCCCCGCGTGGCCCACGCCGCCGGGCACCTTCGCGCCGGCGAGCCGGAGCGCGCCTTCGAAGAGATCCGGATGCCGGCCGAGGTGAACGCGTTCCTCGCGCGCTCGGCGGCGGATCTCATCCGATGGAGCCCGCGTCAGATCGTGCAGGACTTCCGGTACGCCTTCCAGCCGGAGACCGTCCGGGGGAAGATCGACGAGGGCGCGCACCTTCTGGAGCCGCGTGCGATCCATGTGGCGCGCGGCGCGCGCGTGATGGCGGGGGCCGTGCTGAACGCGGAGGAGGGCCCGATCCTGATCCAGGAGAACGCCGTGATCGAGCCGCTCGCCTACGTGGAGGGCCCGGCCGTCATCGGCGAGCGCTCGCGGATCAAGGCGGGCGCGCAGATTCGAGGCGGCACGTCGATCGGTCCGGTCTGCAAGATCGGGGGCGAGGTCGAGGCGTCGGTGTTCCAGGGGTACGCGAACAAGCAGCACGACGGCTTCGTCGGGCATTCCTTCGTGGGGGAATGGGTGAACCTGGGCGCGGGCACGATCACCAGCGATCTCAAGAACAACTACTCCACGGTGCGCACCTTCCGGACCGCCGCCGACTGGATCGAGCGCCGCGGCGAGGATTCGGGGCAGCGGCTCCTGGGACTCACGGTGGGGGACTATACGAAGACGGGCATCGGCGCCACGTTCCCGACCGGCGCGGTGGTGGGCGTCGGGTGCAACATCTACGGCACCGCGCTCATGCCGACCTACGTCCCGTCGTTCGCCTGGGGCGAGCCGGGACGGCTGGTCGAGCACGGCATCGACGCCATGATCGAGACCGCGGCCCGCGCGATGGGGCGCCGCCAGGTGGAGCTCTCGGTGCCGCTCGATTCCCGCATCCGCCAGGCGTTCGACGACACGCGGGAGGACCGCGCCCGCTTCCTCGAAGCGCAGCACCGCGAGCCGGCGGGGAGCGCCAGGCCGTGAGCGGACGCTGGCAGGAGCCGCGCCCCTTCGTCCTGGGCGGGCCGCTGACCCCCGCGGTCAAGACCCTCCTGATCACGAACGTGGTCGTGTTCCTCTTCCAGTACCTCGCGCAGGGGCTGGCGCAGGTGCGGATCGACCGGATCTTCGGCCTCGTTCCCTACGACGTGACGCACCACCTGTTCCTCTGGCAGCTCGTCACGTACATGTTCCTCCACGGCGGGATCTGGCACATCGGCTTTAACATGCTCGCGCTCTGGATGTTCGGCACGGAGCTGGAGTCGTACTGGGGGACCAGCCGCTTCACGCGCTTCTACTTCATCACCGGGATCGGCGCCGCGATCTGTTCGACCCTGGCGCAGTGGAATTCGTTCATCCCGACGATCGGCGCCTCGGGGGCGATCTACGGGCTGCTCGCCGCGTACGGCATCCTCTTCCCGGACCGGACGATCCTTCTCTACTTCGTCATCCCGATCAAGGCGAAGTACTTCGTCATTCTCATGGGGCTGCTCGCCTTCTGGTCGAGCGTGACCGCGAGCGGGAGCGGCGTGGCGCACATCGCCCATCTGGGCGGGATGCTCTTCGGCTGGCTCTATCTGCGCTACGGCTGGGGAGAGCGGCGGGTGCGCGTCGGCTTCAAGATGCCCGACCTGCGCGGATGGCGCGAGCGGCGGCGCCAGGAGAAGCTGAAGAAGAAGTTCAAGGTCTACTACAAGGACACCCGGGGGGAGGACGACGAGGAGTAACCCTTCGTCGCTCGGCCGCGCGCTCGCGCGCCGCCTGACGCATCGAGTCTACGAGCGTCCCGACCGCAGCCCCGCCATCACCTCGTCGAGTACCTCCCGCGGCGGACGCACCTGCTCCAGCGTGAGCGACGAGAGCGGCGCGTCCACCAGCGCCAGATCCTTGTCCAGCGCGGCCTCGTTCGCGTTCACGTAGAGCAGGCCCGTCACGAATTTGCCCTCCTCGCGCCCGCGGTTCAGCGTGGCCAGCGCCTGGCCCGGATCGTAGGGGTCGTAGTCCTCGCCCAGCTTCTTCAGCACGACGCGCGAGCCGTCGTGCAGCTTCACCTCCCGCGACTCGCCCGGCGCGTAGTCCACCTCGATGTTCTCGAAGTGGGGGACGTAGGTCACGTCGTGGAGCGGGGCGTCGTGCTCCTTGACCGCGGTGTAGGAGCGCGTCGAGCCCTCGTGCGCGTTGAACGTCACGCAGGGGGAGATCACGTCCACGACGGCGGTGCCGCGATGGCTCAGTGCCGCTTTCAGGATCGGCCGGAGCTGCTTGGGATCGCCCGAGAAGGAGCGCGCCACGAAGCCGCATCCGAGCTGGATCGCGATGGCGCACAGGTCGATCGGCATCAGCTCGTTCACGGCGCCCGACTTGGCGCGGCTCCCCACGTCGGCGGTCGCCGAGAACTGCCCCTTGGTCAGCCCGTAGACGCCGTTGTTCTCGATGATATAGGCGACCGGCACGTTCCGCCGCACCAGGTGGCAGAACTGACCGAGTCCGATCGAGGCGGTGTCGCCGTCGCCCGAGACGCCCAGGAGCGTGAGCTCGCGGTTGGCGAGGAACGCGCCGGTCGCCACGGAGGGCATGCGGCCATGCACCGCGTTGAACGAATGCGAGCGGCCGATGAAGTAGGCCGGCGTCTTGCTGGAGCAGCCGATCCCCGACATCTTGGCCACGCGGTGCGGCTCCAACCCCAGCTCGAAGGCGGCCTGGACGATGCTTCCGGTGATCGCGTCGTGACCGCAGCCGGGGCAGAGCGTGGACTTGGCGCCCTTGTAGTCCGCCACGGTGAGGCCGATCCGGTTCTTCGGTACCGCCGCGCTCCCCGCTCCGGCGGCGCCCGCCGATCCCGCGCCCGCCGGCCCCGCGGCGTTGCCGTTCCCCTTCGGGATGTTCGCGCCGCCGCTCATCGGACCCCCACCTCCTCCCGCTCGGCGCTCCGGATCTTCTCCGCCACGGTGCTCGCCGCGAGCGGGAGCCCGTCGTAGTGCAGCACCGATCGGAGCCGCGCCGCACGCTCGGGGTACTCCATGCGGAGGAGCGCGGCCATCTGCCCGTCGCGGTTCTGCTCCACGACGTAGATCCGCTCGTGGCGCCCGAGGAATGCCTCCACCTCCGGCGTGAAGGGATAGGCCTGGATGCGGAGCGAGGAGGTCTTCAGCCCGTCCGCGAGGAGCCGCTCGCGAGCCTCCTCCACGGCCCAGCGGGAGGAGCCGTAGGCGACGATCGCGATTTCCGCTCCCGCGACCTGGTCCACGGCCGGCTTCGGCACCCACGTTCGCGCCGTCTCCCACTTCGCGGCCAGCCGGTCCATCACGCGCGGGTAGGCCTCGCTCGATTCGGTGTAGCGCGCCGTCTCGTCGTGCCCCGAGCCGCGCGTGAAATAGGCGGCCAGCCCGTGCTTCGTTCCCGGGATCGTCCGGTAGGGAATGCCGTCGCCGTCCACGTCGCGGTAGCGCTCGAACTTCCCGATCCGCTCGAGGTCCTCGGCCGAGAGCACCTTGCCGCGGTCCCAGGGCTTGTCGGGATAGGGGAAGGGGTCGGCCATCCAGACGTTCATGCCGAGGTCGAGATCGGAGAGGACGAAGACCGGGGTCTGGAGCCGTTCGGCCAGGTCGAAGGCGCGCATGCCGTAGTCGAAGCATTCGTCCACGGACGAGGGGAAGAGCATCACCTGTCTCGTGTCGCCGTGCGACAGGAACGCCACGCTCAAGAGGTCGCCCTGCGAGGTGCGCGTCGGCAACCCGGTGCTGGGGCCGATCCGCTGGATGTCCCAGATCACGGCCGGGATCTCGGCATAGTAGGCGTAGCCGGTGAACTCGGTCATGAGTGAGAGGCCGGGGCCGGAGGTCGCGGTCATCGCGCGGGCGCCGGCCCAGGAGGCGCCGAGCACCATGCCGATCGCGGAGATCTCGTCTTCGGCCTGGACGATGGCGTAGGTGGCCTGTCCCGTCTTCGGGTCGCGCCGGTAGCGGCCGAGGTATCCGGAGAGCGCGTCGGCGAGGCTGGACGACGGCGTGATGGGATACCAGGAGACGAACGTCACGCCTCCGAACATCGCGCCGAGGGCGGCGGCCTGGTTCCCCTCGATGAGGATCTTGCCCGCGGTCTTGTCGCGGCGCTCCACGCGGAAGGGCGCCGGCGGAAGGTTGGCCGCCGCGAAGTCGAATCCGGCATCCACGGCGGCGCGGTTCATCGCGAGCGCCTTCGGCTTCCGGCCGAGCTGCGCCTCCAGCGCGCGCTCGACCTCGGCGCGGTCGATGCCCAGGATCTGCGCGAGCACGCCCACGTAGACCATGTTCACGACCAACCGGCGCAGCTTGGGGTCGGGCACGAGCGGCTGGGCCATGGCGTCGAAGGGGATCGCGTGGACCGTGACCCCCTCGGGCTTCTTGGGCGCGGGGAGCCCCTGGTTCATGACGATGACGCTGCCGGGGCCCATGGCGGCGATGTCGGCGACCGAGGTCTCGGGGTTCATGGCCACGAGCACGTCGTTCCGGGTCTCGCGCGCGAGATGCCCCCACTCGTTCACGCGGATGGTGAACCAGGTGGGGAGGCCGGCGATGTTGGACGGAAAGAGATTCTTTCCGGAGACCGGGATTCCCATCTGGAAGATGGCCCGGAGGAGCGTGGTGTTGGCGGTCTGGCTCCCGGAGCCGTTCACGGTGGCCACGTGAACGTTGAAGTCGTTGACCCCGTGGGACAAGGCGTTGGGCACTGCCGTTCCTTTCGATTCGATTGTTCGCGTCGGGCGGGCCGCTCGGAGCATCTCATTCTCGGATGCTTCGGACGGCCGGTCAAGGCGCTTGAGGGGGCGCGCGGGGCTCCGGGGTGTCCGCCGCGGCGCCCTGAACTCGCGACGCTGATACCTTTTGGACGCGGAGGACCGCGGCCGCGATTCGTCGCCCGCGGGCCGGGAAAAGGCCTCCCTTGACCCCCGCCGCAGCGCCGTCAAGAATGGAGCCTATGAGCCGACAGACGCTTCCCGAGCCCTACCTGACCCTGGACGACGACGCGATCGCCGGGCGGATCGCGGACGCCAAGCGAGCGCTCGGTTCCCGTCTCGTGATCCTGGGGCACCACTACCAGCGCGACGACGTGATCCGCCACGCCGACGTCACGGGGGACTCGTTCAAGCTCGCCCGGCTGGGGGCCGAGCGCACCGATGCCGAGTACGTCGTGTTCTGCGGAGTCCACTTCATGGCCGAGAGCGCGGACATCCTGCGCGCGCCCCACCAGACGGTGATCCTGCCCGACCTGAACGCCGGCTGCTCGATGGCGGACATGGCCCCGACCGAGGACGTGCTCGAAGCGGGCGCCTCGCTGGAGCGGCTGGGCGTGACCGACGTGACACCGGTGACGTACATGAACTCGACGGCCGAGATCAAGGCGTTCTGCGGGGAGCGCGGAGGCGCGGTCTGCACGTCGTCCAACGCGCGCGCCGTGTTCGAGTGGGCGTTCCGCCGCCGCGAGAAGATCTTCTTCCTTCCCGATGAGCACCTGGGACGGAACACCGCCCTGGCGATGGACATTCCCGCCTCGGCGATCGTCGTCTGGGATCCGATGAAGGAGCAGGGGGGACTGACGGCGGCGCAGATCGAGGGCGCCAAGGCGATCCTCTGGAAGGGATGCTGCTCGGTGCACACCAAGTTCCAGCGCCGGCACGTGGACGAGCGCCGCGCCGAGGATCCAGGCGTCCGGATCCTGGTTCACCCCGAGGTGCCGCACGAGGTCGCCGGGGCGGCGGACGTCGTCGGGTCCACCGAGACGATCATTCGCACGCTGCGCGAGGCTCCCGCGGGCAGCCGCTGGGCGGTCGGGACCGAGTACAACCTGGTCCGCCGTCTGGCGCAGGCGATGCCCGACAAGAAGATCGTCATTCTGTCCCAAGACTTCTGTATCTGCGCTACCATGTATCGGATTTCTCCGCAGAATCTGTTGTGGGCGCTGGAGCGCCTGGTGGCGGGGGAGGTCGTGAATCCGATCCGCGTACCCGAGCCCACGCGCACCTGGGCGAAGGCCGCTCTCGACCGCATGCTCCAGGTCACCTGAGCCGCCCGGAGGAGAACGATGGCATACGTGATCGTGAAGGATATCTGCGAAGGCGAAAGCTCCTGCGTCGACGTCTGCCCCGTGGACTGCATCAAGAAGGGCGACGGGGAGAATGGCAAGGGCACGACCTGGTTCTTCGTCGTGGCGGAGGACTGCGTGAGCTGCAACGCCTGTCTCGAGGCCTGCCCCGTCGAAGGCGCCATTCTTCCCGACTGATCCGCCGCCCCGCGCTCGATCCCCGCATCTCCATTCGTCTCAAGATTCAGCCTCGCCGGACCGATATCTAGGACCGCGCGCCCCCGCAGCCCCAGCGCCGCGGGATGACCGCCGTATTCCAACCTGGAGTCCGTCCGCATGGATTGCGCCGAGGCCAAGTTACAGATCGAGTCCTACGTCGCCGGCGAGATCGCCGACGACCGGAAAGGACCGCTCGAAGAGCACCTCGCCTCATGCGCCGAGTGCCGTCTGGACAGCGAGCTGACCCGCGCGTCCCGCAATCAGCCAGCCGACCCCGACCCCAACGTCGCTCCCGGCGCGTTCGTGGAATCGATCCAGCCCGACGCCGGGGACTCGCAATCCGGCTCCGGGGCGGACGATCGCCCGGCCGGGGCGACGCAGGCTGCGGACGGGAGCTGGACCCTCGAGTCGATCTTTGGAGCAGGGGGAGCGGGGGGAGCAGGGGGAGCGGGCGGAGCCGGCGGACCCGGGGGAGCAGCGGCAGCACGCGGCGCCGGAGCAGCCGAAGCGGCCCAGGCGGGCGGCGGAGCCGCGGATAGCACCGCGAGTGAGGGCCCGGCCCTGCCCCCGCCTTCGCCGCAGCCTGACCCCTCGCCCGAATCGGTCTTCGCGGACGACGACGATCCGAGGTCGGCGCTGGCCGAGCGCGCCGCCGCCGCGGCCGCGCCTCTTCCCGAGCCCGATCTGTCGGTCCTGTCCGGGGACGTCCCCCCCGACTTCTCCGACGAGGCCCCCGCTTCGGACGCGCCCACGTGGGACTTTGAGCCCGCCGACCTCAAGGGCGGCGCCAAGCCTCCCCAGGGGAGTCTCTTCTTCGCCGAGGAGGCGCTATCCCGCTCCGGAGCCCGGAAGAAACCGGGCGTTCCGAAAATCGTCCTGTGGGGAGCCGGCGGCCTGGTCGGTGTGGGGCTGCTGGCGCTCTCGATCTGGATCGCGATGACGGTTCGCCAGCCGCTGCCCGAGGGCCGCCATCCGATGCGCGCCGGCACCGGTCCGGCCGCGCCGGGGAACGACGCGGCGGCCACTCCGGCGCCGGTCGTGCCGGCGGATCCGGCCACGGGCGCCAATCCCGTCGCGGTGGCGAATCCCGAAGCCCCGGCAGGGTCCGGCGCGCCAACCGAGACGCCCGCGACGAAGACGCCCTCGACGAGCGTTCCCGATTCGAACCCCGTCGCGAGCGCGCCGCCACAGGCCGAGGCCCCCGTGCCGCCGGCGCCCAAGACGGTCGCGGTCGCACCTTCGTCGGAGAAGGCGCACGCGGCCGCGCCCGCTCCGGCGCGCAAGCCGGCCCACGCCGGCGAGACGGTGGCGCGGACCGCTCCCAAGACTCCGGCGACGACGAAGCCGGCGGCGCTTAAGCCCGTGCCCTCGAAGCCCTGGCCCGCGGCGCCCGTTCTCGATTCGGAAGACGAGGAAGAGGCCGTCACGCCGCCGCGCGTCGTGCCGCATTCGGGGACTCCGACCTCGCCGTCGACCGCCTCGAACACGAGCCCGGCCCCTCCGGGCGGCTCCACGTCCGCGCCGTCCGGCTCCGCGTCCGCGCCGTCCTCGGAGCCGGCTTCGTCCCCGGCTCCTTCCGCTCCCGACGCGGTCGAGCGCCCGATCGACCGGCTGCATCTCGCGACGCTGAACGCGGAGCAGAACGCCGACCTCGTCGCGCTCCGGAAGCTGCGCGAAACCTGGCGCGCGTTCCTGAAGGGCAGCATCGGCCCCGACCGCTCGCGCGCCAAGCGGGAGCTGGCCGACTGTCTCTGGGCCATCCAGACGCTCACCTCGAAGTTCTCCGACCAGAAGGAAGCGCTCGCCGCCTACCGCGACTTCGTGCTGAACGCCCCCGCCGGCGGGGCGGACGCGCGCACCGTCGCCCGCATGCGCCAGCTGGAAGACGCCGTCGCCGAGTCGCACTGAGCGTCCCCGCTTCGGCTTCGGCCCCTTCGATTGACGGCCGTCGGGCCCGCCCCGTAGGCTCGTAGGTCGTGGAACCGTGGTGGCGCAAACGTCCTGAGTGGTCCCGGCCGGCCTGGCTCAAAGTCCCGAGCGGGACCACGCCGCGCCCGCCGTGGCTCAAGCTTCCGCGCCCGTCCTGGCTTCCCAAGGGCCACGCCCGCTGGCTGATCTTCCTGCTCATCGTCGCTTTCGGCTTCGTCGCCTACGACTGGTTCCGGCTCTCGGCGATCGGCTCGTCCCAGTATTCGGGGAAGGGGTGGACTTTCCCGACCCGCGTCTACGCCGATTGGAGGGAGTACCGGGTCGGCGATCCGCTCGACACGCCGACGCTCCAATCGTCGCTCGATCGCGCGCGCTACCGCCGCGTCTGGGCGCGCCCGGCCGACTATGGGCAGTACCGCATTCGCGGCACCTTCTTCGAGATCCGGCTGCGCCCCTTCCGCTATCCCGATTTCGCCGAGACGGGGACCGAGGTCCTGGCGGACGTGCGGAATGGGCGGCTCGTTTCGCTCTCCCAGGGATTTCAGGAGCCCCGCGGCCGCGGCATCCTCCGCATCGACCCCGAGCTCCTCGGCGAATTCTCGAACGCCTCGCGCGAGCGGCGGAGCTACGTCCCGATCGGAGACATTCCCCGCCACGTCGTGCTGGCCGTGGTCGCCAGCGAGGACCGGCGCTTCTTCCGCCACTGGGGCCTCGATCTGATCGGCGTCTTCCGCGCCACGCTCCGCAACATGAGGGCCGGATCGGTCGTGGAGGGGGGAAGCACGATCAACCAGCAGCTCGCGAAGAACCTCTTCCTCTCCCAGGAGCGGAACATCTTCCGGAAGTTCCACGAGGCGCTGCTCGCGCTCCTGATCGAGATCCGCTATCCGAAGGAGAAGATCCTCGAGCTCTACCTGAACCAGATCTACCTGGGGCAGCGGGGAAGCTGGAGCGTCTGCGGGGTCGAGGAGGCGTCGCTCTTCTACTTCAACAAGCACGCCAAGGAGCTGACCCTTCCCGAGGGAGCGATGCTCGCCGGGATCATTCCGGCGCCGAACCGACTCTCCCCCTACCGCGACCGCGGCGCCGCGCTGGCGCGGCGCGACCAGGTGCTCGCCGACATGGTCGATTGCGGCTGGATCTCCAAGGAGGACATGCGCCGCTACCGCCGCATGCCGATGCGCTTCGGCGCGAACCCGCCGCCCACCACCAAGGCGCCCTACTTCGTCGACTACGTGCGCGAGGTCCTCTCCAAGGACATAGCACCCCTCGACCTGAGCGCGCGCGGCTACTCCATCTTCACGACGATCGATCCCGAGATGCAGGAGAGCGCCGAGCGCGCCGTGAAGGACGGCGCGCGCGAGGCCGACTGGCGGTCGGGGCGCGGCGGCTCCGACAAGGACCCCGCCCAGGCCGCGCTGGTGGCGATCGATCCCTCCGACGGGTACATGCGCGCGATGGTCGGGGGGCGGAGCTATGCCGAATCGCCCTACAACCGCGCGGTGGACTCCCGCCGGCAGCCCGGCTCCGCGTTCAAGCCGTTCGTCTACGTGGCCGCGCTCGATTCTCCCTACCAGGGACGGCGGCCGCCGCTGACGGCGGCCACGATGCTGGAGGACATGCCGGACACCTTCGCGACCCCGCAGGGACCCTGGGCTCCGCGCAACTACGAGAACTCCTACGAGGGGCACGTGACGGCGGCGCGCGCGCTCGCGCGCTCGCTGAACGCGGCCACCGTCCACCTGGCGGAGATGGTGGGGATCCCCAACGTGGCCCGCACGGCGCACGTGCTGGGCATCCAGAGCCGGTTGCGCGAGGTGGCGTCGCTCTCCCTGGGCACGAGCGAGGTGACCCCGCTGGAGCTGACGACGGCCTACGCGGCGCTCGCCAACGGCGGGGTCTGGATCCGCCCCGTCGCGGTGCGCGCCGTGCTGGACCGTGCGGGCGATGAGGTCTGGTCGCCGAAGAAGGAGATGCGCCGCGTGCTCCGGCCCGAGACGGCCTACATGGCGACCATCATGCTCGAGGGCCCGGTGATCTACGGCACGGCGGCGGGGATCCGCTCGCAGTACGGCTTCACGCGCCCCGCGGCGGGGAAGACCGGGACCACCGACGACGAGAACGACGCCTGGTTCATGGGCTACACGCCGCAGCTGGTGACCGGCGTGTGGGTGGGCTGCGACCACAACCGGAAGCTGGGGCTCACCGGGACGCAGGCGGCGGTGCCGATCTGGGTCCGCTTCATGGACGAGGCGCACCGCCATCTTCCGGTGCGCGACTTCGTAGCACCGCCGGGCGTCGTCGAGGTGTGGATCGACGCGCAGACCGGCTATCGCGCGGGCCCCGACTGTCCGCGCGTGATGCGCGTGGCGTTCGCGGCGGGAACCGAGCCGCGCACCGTTTGTCCCGCGTTCCACGCGCCCGCGCTCTTCGACGAGAGCGATTCCACGAGCGCGTTCGATCACGGCACCGAGCTGGAGCCGCGCGATCACGGCGACCAGCCGTTCGATCCGGGCGACGAAGGGCCGCCCGGCGACGACGACCAGCAGCCGCCGCCGCCTTCCGACGAGGGCGACCAGCAGGGACGCTGAGCGCCGAAGCCTCGTAGCGCCGCGCCGCGCACGCGCGTGCGCCACGGTGTCCCGCGCCGCGCGTGAAAATGACGCGCCCGCGTCCGCCGTCGCGTATACTGCGGTCGTGGAACGTTCCCCCGACGGATTCCCCGCGACGCCCCCGGTGCGCGCATGAGCGCGCCCTTCGTCCATCTCCATAACCACAGCGACTACTCGCTCCTCGACGGAGCGTGTCGCCTCGACCGCCTGATCGATCGCGCGAAGAAGCTCGGCATGCCGGCGCTCGCGCTCACGGATCACGGCAATCTCTTCGGCGCGGTCGAGTTCTACGGGATGGCCAAGGCCGCCGGCGTGAAGCCGATCATCGGCTGCGAGGTCTACGTGGCGCACGGCGCGCGCGGCGAGAAGTCGCGCGGCCCCGATGGCAAGGGCGCCTACGACCACCTGGTGCTCCTCGCGAAGAACCGCGAGGGCTACCGGAACCTCATGAAGCTCTCCTCCCTCGGCTTCACCGAAGGCTTCCACTACAAGCCGCGCGTCGACAAGGAGCTGCTCGCCGCCCACGCCGGCGGGCTCCTCTGCCTGAGCGCCTGCCTGCGCGGCGAGGTGCCGCAGCGCGTCGTGGCCGGCGATCTCGAGAGGGCGAGGACCGCGGCGGGGTGGTACCGGGACCTGTACGGGGCCGATTCCTACTTCTTCGAGATCCAGGACCACGGCATCCCCGAGGAGCGGGTCTCGGCGGAGGGGCTGCTCGAGCTGGGCCGGCGGATGGGGATTCCGGTCGTGGCGACGAACGATTGCCACTATCTGCAGCGCGAGGACGCCGAGGCGCACGAGGTGCTCCTCTGCATCCAGACCGGCAAGACGATGCTCGATCCGGACCGCTTCCGCTTCGCGACCGATCAGCTGTACGTGAAGACCCCCGAGGAGATGGAAGCGCTGTTCGCGCACGCGCCGGAGGCGATCCGGAACACGCTGGTCGCGGCCGAGCGCTGCGAGCTGGCGCTGGACACCGAGCGCGTTCAGCTTCCTTCCTTCCCGCTCCCGCCCGACATCGAGAGCGAGGAGGGGTATCTCCGGCGCCTCGCCGAAGAGGGCCTGGCGCGCCGCTACGGCGAAGGCGTCCAGGAGGTCCATCGCACGCGCCTGGAGTACGAGCTGGACGTCATCTGCAAGGTCGGCTACGCGCGCTACTTCCTGATCGTGCGCGACTTCACCGACTACGCCCGCAACAACGGCGTGGCCGTGGGGCCGGGGCGCGGGTCGGCCGCGGGGAGCATCGTCTCCTACTGTCTCGGGATCACCGATCTCGATCCGATCCGGTTCGACCTCCTCTTCGAGCGCTTCCTGAATCCGGAGCGCGTGAGCATGCCCGACATCGACATCGACTTCTCGTACGAGACGCGCCAGAAGGTGATCGACTACGTGGTCGGCCGCTACGGTCGCGAGAGCGTGAGCCAGATCATCACGTTCGGGACCATGGCCGCGCGCGCCGTCGTGCGCGACGTCGGTCGCGCGATCGGGATGACCTACGCCGAGGTGGACCGCGTGGCCAAGATGGTGCCGGGCGACCTGGGGATGACGCTCCCCAAGGCGCTGGAGATCGTCCCCGAGCTCAAGGCGCTCCCACAGCAGGGAGAGACCTACGCGCGCCTGATCCGCTGCTCGCTCGCCCTGGAGGGACTGGCGCGTCACGCCTCGACCCACGCGGCGGGCGTGCTCATCGCGCCGGGGCCACTCATGGACTACGTGCCGGTCTACAAGTCCCCGAAGGGGGACTTCACGACCCAGTTCGACATGAACTCGCTGGAGAAGGTCGGCCTCCTGAAGATGGACTTCCTCGGGCTCCGCACGCTGACGGTGCTCGAGGACGCGGTGGCGCACGTGAGGGAGTCGACCGGCGGGACGATCGATCTCAAGGAGATCCCGCTCGACGACAAGACCACGTTCGACCTGCTGGGGAAGGCGCAGTCGGTCGGGGTGTTCCAGCTGGAGTCCTCCGGCATGCGCGACCTGCTCCGGAAGCTCATGCCCGACACGTTCGAGGACATCATCGCGATCAACGCGCTCTTCCGTCCCGGCCCCATCCAGAGCGGCATGATCGACGATTTCGTCAAGCGCAAGCACGGGAAGCAGAAGGTCACCTACATGCACCCGGCGCTCGAGCCGATCTTGAAGAACACCTACGGCGTCATCGCCTACCAGGACCAGGTCATGCAGATCGCGAACCGGCTCGCGGGGTTCACCCTCGCGCAGGCGGACCTGCTCCGGCGCGCGATGGGGAAGAAGAAGCCGGAGGAGATGGCCCGCATGAAGAAGTCGTTCCTCGAGGGCTGCGCCGAGCGGGAGGTCCCGAAGAAGACGGCCGAGGAGATCTTCGATCTCATGGAGAAGTTCGCGGGGTACGGCTTCGTGCGCGCCCACAGCGCGGCCTACGCGATCCTCTCCTACCAGTGCGCCTATCTGAAGGCGCATCACCCCGCCGCCTATCTCGCGGCGTCGCTCACCAGCGAAGTCGGCGACACCGACCGCATCGTGGCGCTCGTGGACGAGGCGCGCCGCACCGGGCTCCAGGTGCTGGCGCCCGACGTGAACCGGAGCAAGGCGGCGTTCACGCTGGAGGGGAACGCCATCCGCTTCGGCCTCTCCGCCGTGAAGAACGTCGGCGTCGGCTCGGTCGAGGCGATCGTGAAGGCGCGCGACGAGGGAGGGCCCTTCCGGACGCTCTCCGACTTCCTGCGCCGCGTCGACACCGCCGCCCTGAACCGGCGCGTCGTCGAGTCCCTGATCCAGGCGGGCGCCTGCGACGGTCTCGAAGGGGACCGCGCGCAGCTCCTCGAAGCGGTCGGAGATCTGCTCGCGCAGATCCAGGAGCGAGCGCGCTCGGTCGCGAAGCACCAGGAGAGCCTCTTCGGCTCCGATCCGATGGCGGCGCCGTCCGACCCGCCGCTCCCCCTGATCGCGCCCTGGGGCCTGGAAGAGCGGCTCCGGCGGGAGAAGGAGGTGCTCGGCTTCTATTTCTCAGACCATCCGCTCGGCGCCTACCGGCACATCATCGAGGCGCGCGCGACCCACACGACCGCGCGGCTCCGCGAGTGCCGCGAGGGGCAGGAGGTCGTGCTGATCGGACTGGTCGCCGCGATGAAGCCGCACGTGGACCGGAACAAGCGGCCGATGGCGTTCGTCACGATCGAGGACCTGCGCGGCACCGTCGAGACCACCCTGTTCGCCGATCTCTTCGAGCGGAGCCGCGCGGCGCTCACCCCGGGCACCGTGATCGAGGCCCGCGGGAAGGTGAACGTGCGCGAGGAGGCCGATCCCAAGATGGTCCTCACGGCGGTCCGCCCCGTCCCGCACCCGGGGGAGGGGGGCCCGACCGAGCTCCGGATCGATCTCGTCAAGGCTCCGCCCTCGATCACCCCCGAGGAGATCCGCTCGGTGCTGGTTCGCCACCCCGGCGAAAGCCCCGTATACTTCAAGGTTCCGGGAGCGGAGGGCGCGGAGGCGGTCACGATCCGCGCGCGCCGGCTCCTGGTCTCGCCCAGCGCAGAGCTGCTCCAGGAGCTCCGGGAGCGCCTCGGCGCCGACGCCGTGCGCGTCACGGGACCCGCGCTCGATTCGCCGAGCGCGGGCGGGCGAGCGGAGGCCGTTCCTCTCTGATCCGGAGGGACCCATGAACGGAACCTGGCTCGACTTCGAGAAGCCGCTCCTCGATCTGGAGCGGCGGATCGAGGATGCCCGCGGCCTGGCGCAGGACGGAGATGCCGCGGCGCAGGAGGAGGTCTCGCGGCTGGAGCGGAAGGCGGACCGCCTCCGGCAGGAGATCTACTCCAAGCTGACCCGGTGGCAGCGCGTGAAGCTGGCCCGCCACCCGCGTCGTCCCTACACCCTCGACTACCTGGCCGTCATGGCTCCCGAGTTCATGGAGCTGCACGGCGACCGCCGCTTCGCCGACGATCCCGCGATGGTGGGCGGCGTCGCCGTGGTGGACGGCCTGCCGCTCATGCTGATCGGGCACCAGAAGGGGCGGGACACCAAGGAGAACATCTACCGCAACTTCGGCATGGCGCACCCGGAGGGATACCGGAAGGCGCTCCGCCTGATGCGCCTCGCCGCGAACTTCGGGATCCCGATCGTGACCTTCGTGGACACGCCCGGCGCCTATCCGGGCCTGGGGGCCGAGGAGCGCGGCCAGTCCGAGGCGCTGGCCCGGAACATCCTCGAGATGGCCCACCTCGCGGTGCCGATCGTCACGGTGGTCATCGGCGAGGGGGGCTCGGGCGGCGCGCTCGCGATCGCGGTGGGGGACGTCGTGATGATGCTCGAGAACTCGATCTACTCGGTGATCACGCCGGAGGGGTGCGCGGCCATTCTATGGAAGGACGCGACCAAGGCGGAGCAGGCGGCCGAGGCGCTGAAGCTGACCGCGCAGGATCTGCTCGAGCTCAAGGTCATCGACGAGGTGATCCCCGAGCCGGTCGGCGGCGCGCACCGCGACCCGGAGGAGACGGCCCGCCGCGTCCAGAGCGTGGTCCTGCGCCACATCCGGGCGCTGATCGACCTTCCGGCGCAGGAGCTTCTCGACCGCCGGCTGGAGAAGTACATGCGGATGGGGGTGTATCTGGAGGAGAGCGCGGCCACCGCGGCCGCCTCGGGAGCCTGAGCCATGCCGTTGAGCGACGAGCTGCTGGAGATCCTGGTCTGTCCCCAATGCCGCGGAGACCTCGTGTACGATCGCGCCGCCGAGCGGCTGGTCTGCGCGCGCTGCCGTCTCCGGTACCCGATCGTGGACGACATTCCGGTCATGCTGATCGAGGAAGCCGAGCGGATACCCGAGTCTTGAGGCGTCCCGACCGCCGCACGGCGTCCTTCTTCGCACCCTTGCGCTCCGGCCCGGCGCTCCTGGCCGTGGCGTCCCTTCTGGTTCTCCTGCCGCCCGCTTCCAGGGTCGGCGCGCAGGTCCCGTCCGGGTTCTCCGAGGCGTCGTCCCCGGCGCCGGTTCCCACCGTCGAAAACGCCTCCCCGACCGGATACCGCGTGCGCGTGCCGATCGGAGACGCCCAGACCGTTCGGGCGCGGATCGCGGGGTACGACCTGGCCGAGATCCGCATTCCGGGCGGCGTGGCCGGCGGGGCGTGGGCCCAGCCCTCGCTTCCCACGCGGACGGTGCTCCTGCGAATTCCCTGGGGCGCCGAGCCGGTCGCGCGAGGAGCGTGGTCTTCCTTCCGCTCGCTGGGCTCGCTCGAGCCCGTTCCGGTGCCGCACCTCGTGACCGAGCCAAGTGTCCGGGACCGGACCGCTCCCGAGGCCGTCGCCGCGGCGATGCGGGGCGCGCCCTACCGCGCCCTCGGGGGCGGCGGGGAAGCCGCGGCGATCGCGGGGACGGCTCTCATGGCCGCCCGCGGCGAGCGCTATCTCGCGGTGACCCTCCGCCCGGTGACCTGGGACCCCGCGACGCGCGAGGCGCGGGTGGCCGACGCGATCGTCGTCGACGTCTCCTGGGAGACGCCCGCGCGCGTCCTGCCCTCCGAGGGGCCCGCGGGCGCTGCCGGCGCGGCGCCGTCCGAGGGCGCCCTGCCGCTCGGCGTCGACGGAGCGGTCGGACCCCGGTTCGCACAGCGCTTCGCGCGGGCCGCGACCGCCGGGCGCGCGGCCGCCGTGACGGGACCGCTCCGCGTCGACCCCTCGCGACCCTGGGTTCGCGTCGGGGTGGTCCGGCCGGGACTCTACCGGATCACCCCGGCCGCCCTCCTCAGCGCGGGCGTCAACACGGCCGGCATCGATCCGGCCACGTTCCGGCTCTTCCGCTCCCCGCCGGGCGATCTTCCCGAGAGCACCGACGTGGACGCGGGCCCCGATTCGCTCCGCGAATGCGCCATCACGGTCACGGGCGAAGGGGACGGCACGTTCGACGCGGCCGACGCCATCTACTTCTACGGCACCGGGGAGAGCGGCTTCGGTTACGACCTGGCCGCCGGGGGCGGGCCCGAGTACCAGGAGACGCAGCGAACCGATCTGGAGCCGCTCTGGCTCACGTGGGGACCGGGCCCGGTGCCGACGCCGCCGCGCCGGATCGCGACCCGCGACGCCGCGCCCGTCTCCACCGGAGCGCCGCTCCTGACACAGGTGACCCATCGGGTCCACTTCGAGACCAATCGCTTTCCCAACTTCGACCTCTTCCAGCCCGGGCTCCGATGGGAGCGCTGGTTCATGAGCGTGCTCCCGCAGGGCGCGAGGCTCGCGTTCCCGATCACGCTGCCGGGAGCCGTGCCGGGGGGCGAGGTCTCGGCGCGGCTCCGGATGTGGGGCCAGGGCACGTCGACCGGGCACGCCGCGCGGCTCTGGTGGGACGGCGCGATCGTGGACACCGTGAGCTGGAATTTCCTCGCGGCGCGCGACCTGACCGCGTCGGGACTGCGCACCAACGGCGCGCGCGATACGGTGCAGGCCGAGGTGCCCGCGGTTGCGGGACGGACCGACCCCGAATACCTCGCCTGGTTCGAGGTCTCCTACCCGCGCGCGCTCACCGCCTCGTCGGACACGATCGCCTTCGCCGCGCCCGATTCGGTCCCCCCCGGACGCTACCGCTATGCGATCGCGGGAGTGAGCGACACCACAGCCGCCTGGCTCCTGGACCGCACCGATCCCGAAACGCCTGTGCGGCTCGCCGGCGGGACCTGGTCCGGAGCCGCGCCCGCGTTCACGCTCACCGTGGAGGACAGCGCGGGCGCCGGCTACCGGCCGCGCTATACGCTCGTCTCCACGTCGGGCGCCCCCAGCCCGTCGCTCCTGCGCTACGCGCCCGCCGCGGGTCCGCACGCGCTGGCGGACCTCCTCGATTCCGGGAACGCGGCCGATTACCTGATCGTCGCGCCGGCCGCCTTCCTCGCGCAGGCGGAGTCGCTCGCGTTCGACCGCGAGGCGCGGCTCCCCGGAGTCGCCGCTCCGCGCGCGGCCATCGCCACCACCGAGGCGATCGCCGCCCAGCTGGGCGGCGGACGGTCGGACCCGGTCGCCATCCGGAACCTCTTCGCCTTTGCCGAGCGCCATTGGGCCGCCGGACCGCTCTATGTCTGTCTCTTGGGGGACGCCTCCGACGATCCGAAGAACTATCAGATCATCTCGGCGCCCGATCTCGTGCCGACCTACAACGAGTACTGGGACGTGAGCCTCCTGCTCCAGTACATCTCGGACGACTTCTATGCCTTCCTCGACGGGCCGGGCGACCGGCTCTTCGATCTCGCGATCGGTCGGCTGCCCGCGCGCACGACCGAAGAGGCGCGCACCCTCGTGCGCGGCAAGAACGCGGTCTACGAGCGGACGCAGGACTTCGATTGGTGGCGCGTGCGAGCGCTGCTCACGGCGGACGACGCCTGGAAATGGTCGGTCCCGAACACCAAGCGCGACCCCGTCGGCGCCGACCACGTGACGCAGATGGAGCGGAAGGACGGATTCCATCTCCCGTTTCCCGTGCGCCGGGAGAAGGTCTACCTGAACGACTATCCCTTCGCGGATTCCACGAAGCAGTCGAAGCCGAAGGCCCGTGAGGCGTTCCTGGCCGCGGTGAACGCGGGGAACTGGCTCGCTGAGTTCGCCGGGCACGGCAACGAGAACTTCCTCGCCGACGAGCAAATGTTCCGCTCCCTCGACCTGAACCGCCTCACGAATGCCACGCGGCCTTCGATCTTCGGTTTCTTCTCCTGCACGGTGGGGAAGTTCGACGACAACGTGCAGCAGGACGGGCTGGCCGAGCTCCTGCTGCGCTACCCCGGCGGCGGGTCGGTCGTCTCGCTGGCGGCGAGCCAGGAGGTGTTCGGGCTCGAGAGCGGGAGGCTGAACGACGCGTTCGTGGACGCCCTCTTCCCGGCTTCCCCGCGCGTGGACACCCTGCGCACGGCGGGGCTCGCGTGGGCCATGGCGAAGAACGCGCCGGGAAATCAGAACGAGATCGTGCGGAAGTACGGCTACCTGGGCGATCCCGCGGCCCTCCCGCCGCTCCCGCGCGGGCGCGGCGTGTTCGAAAAGGGCGCGCTCGACTCCATTCCGCGCGGCGAGGTCGCCGCGATCCGGGGGCACGCGCTGAACGCGGACGGATCCCCCGACACGCTCTCGTCGGGCACGGTCCTGCTCGAGGCGCTCGGCCCGCCATCCCGCCGGATCGAGATCGCCGACCGGAACGGGGCGCCGACCGCGGTGCCCTACGCGCTCCCGGGGCCGGTGCTCTACCGCGGCGAAACCCCCTTGAGCCGGGGGGCCTTCACGCTTCGCTTCGTCGTGCCGACCGACGGCCGGATCATCGGCCCGGGCGCCCAGATCCGGGCGCTCCTCTCCCAGGCGGGCGGCCGGGGCGTGGGCCTCGCGGCCGACTCGCTCCGCATCGCGGCCTCGCTCGCCCCGCGCGCCGACGCGACGCCCCCGACCATCCGCCTGCTCGGCCCGGCGGCGAACGACTCCACCGTGGCGCCGGGAACGGTCCTGACGTTCGCCATCGAGGACTCGAGCGGGATCGATCTCACGCGACTGGACGACGCCCACAGCATCTTCACGATCGTGGACGACCGCGGCACGCCGATCGACATGACGCCGACCTTCCGCTACGAGCCCTCCAGCTTCACGCGCGGCACGGCGACGCTGACGCTGCCGCAGCTGGCCGGCGGCGCCCATCTGCTCGAAGTGCACGCCTCCGATACGTACCGGAACGTGGGGATCGCCACCTTCACGATCGACGTGGCCGCGGCCGTCCCCGGCGGGTCGGCCCTGGTCATGACGGAGGTGTTCAACTACCCGAATCCTTTTCCGCGCGAGACCTACCTGCACGCGCGGCTGAACCAGGCGGCGCGGCTTCGGGTGCAGATCCTCACCGTGTCGGGGCGCCGGGTGCGCGATTTCGCGCTCGACGGCAAGGCGGGGGAGAACTACATCCCCTGGGACGGGCGCGATTCGGAGGGAGAAAAAGTGGCCCTCGGGGTTTATATCGTGAAGCTGACGGCAGAGGTACCGGGAGGGAATCGCGCGACGGCCATCGCGCGTGCGCTCCGAGCCGAATGAGCATCCCCCGGCGGAACCGCTTGTTACGATGTCCCATCGTGTTCTAGACTTAGGGTCTCGTCGGGGGCGCGTTCGGCGTCCCTTCCTGCATTCCGTAAGGAGGTCTTCCACATGAGTCGCATTCTCACCGTCGCCTCGAGGGCTGCCGTAGCACTCGTCCTCCTGGCCGGCTTCGCCGCGTCCGCCCAGGCCCAGTCCGAGGCCGGAGGCATCTCCACGCTCTTCGCGCCGGGGGCGCGCGCCGACGGCATGGGTCGCGCCTTCACCGCCGTCGCCAACGACGCGAACGCGATCTGGTGGAATCCGGGCGGCCTGGCGTTCCTCCGCGGCCACGACATCAGCCTGACCTACTCCCAGCTGGTCCCCGATCTCGCCTCCGACGTGAACTGGTCCTATCCCGTCTACGCCCAGCATGTCGAGGGGTGGGGCGGCCTGGGCGCCAGCGTCGGCTACCTGAGCTACGGAAAGAGCGAAGCGACCGACGTGGACGGCAACGTGACCGGCGAGTTCACCTCGTACGAGCTGGTGCCCTCCATCGCCTACGGCACCGAGCTGGCGGACAACGTCGGCTTCGGCGTCGCCTTGAAGCTGATCCGCGTCGACCTGGCCCCGCAGGCGGTCACGCTCGACCAGAAGAACGGGCGCGGAACGACGTTCGCCGCCGACATCGGCGGCATGATCAAGATGCCGGCGGCCAAGGTCGCCATCGGCGCCACGCTCGCCAACCTGGGGCCGGATATCGCCTACATCGACCAGGATCAGTCGGACCCGCTGGGCCGGAACATCCGGTTCGGGGTCGCCTACACGCCGATCGAGAACGACGTGCACCGCGTCCTGATCGCGGCCGACGCCTCGCGCTTCCTCATCCCCGGCCGCGTGCTCGCCGTGGACGTCTGGAACGCCGGCGCCGAGTACGAGTTCAACCGGCTCATCGCGCTCCGCGCGGGCTACATCAGCGACCCGATCGGCGACATCACGGACTTCACGTTCGGCCTGGGATTGAACTATAAGGGCGTGCGCTTCGACTACGCCTCGATCCCGCAGTCGAGCTTCCTGGATCGCGTCAACCGGTTCTCGCTCGGATACCACTTCTAAGAACCCTTCCCACGTGACCCTGCGGACGGGGCGGCGGACCGCCCGCGGCGCGCTGTTCGGAATCGCAATCCTGGTGGGGAGCCAGGCCCTGACCTCGGGCCTGGCTCCCTTGTCCTTTGCGGCCGGCGTTCCTTCGTCGCGGCTCGTGGCGTCGAGGCCTCCCGCCGGCGCCGCGCCCGGCAGGGGCGCGCTCCTCGCCCGTCGCATCGAGCGGGCGCATGCCTTTCCCCACCGCCTGGGCGGCGCGCGGCGCGCGCCGTGGGTGAGCGGGGGACGTCCGCCGCTTTTGGCGCCGTCGTTGCGGACGGGGCAGCTGGAGCGGACGGTCGCCTTCGCGGGCGCTCCGGAGACGCTCCGCGTCCTCGGCCTGCGCGTCGACTTCGCGACCGACCGGCTGGGAGCGCAGACCACGACCCCCGACGGGAAGTTCGACCTTCGCGACGGCAAGTCGCTCGGGATCCCGATCGATCCGCCGCCGCACAATCGCGCCTATTTCCTCTCCCACTTCCAGGCGCTCCAGCGCTACTGGCGGTTCGCCTCCTACGGCAATCTCGTCCTGGAGTACGACGTCTACCCGAAGAACGACACGCTGACCTACCGCCTGGGGGACACCGGAGACTACGGACCCTGGACGCTGGGCCAGGCGTCGTTCGCGTCGGCGCAGCGCTTCTTCAAGGACGCGGTGACCAAGGCCGACCAGACCGACTCCATCCCCTTTGGCGACTTCGACGTGATCGCCCTCTTCCATTCGGGATCCGACTTCCAGACCGACCTTCGCGGCGACACCCCGCGGGATTTTCCGACGTTCGAGATCTCGCTGGAGGACTCGGTCGCCGTCAACGGCGGCGCGGTCGCGGTCTTCGGCGGCCTCGTCATGCCCGAGACGGAGAACCAGGACGGCTACTACAGCGCGCTGAACGGAACCCTGGCGCACGAGTTCGGCCACACGCAGGGGCTGCCCGACCTCTACGACATCAACACCTTTTTCCCGGCGGTCGGCGTCTGGAGCAACATGGACTCGGGGTATCTCCTCACCACGTCGGTCCAGGACCAGAAGACGGGAGCGATCTCCGACGCGACGGGGGTCATTCCGACCAGCCTCGATCCGTGGTGCAAGAACGTCCTCTGGCCCGGGAAGCTCGACCTGGTGGATCCGGGGCGCGGCTACTCGGCCTCGCTCCGCGCGACCGAGCTTCAAGACAGCCTGCTCTACGTCCCGCTGGGGGGCGACGAGTACTACCTGATCGAAAACCGCGAGACCGACCTGAACGGGGACAACACGGTCTACCTCGACCGCGACTCCACGACGAACGTGATCCTGGGGCCGGGGCTGTCGAGCGCCGATCCGACCGACTCGCTGGGCGACAAGGAGTACGACTTCCTG
Organism: Candidatus Binatia bacterium; assembly: GCA_035631035.1. Classification (NCBI taxonomy): domain Bacteria; phylum Candidatus Binatota; class Binatia (SeqCode); species Binatia bacterium. The sequence goes on from DASQJL010000076.1 coordinate 46,304, forward strand.
CTGCCGGGGCAGGGGATCCTGGTCTGGCACATCGACGACACGGTGATCTTCGGGGTGAACATGCCCCCCGACGGCGGGATCAACTCGAACCCCGAGCGCCGCGGCGTGAAGGTGATGGAAGCGGACGGGATCGACGACATCGGCGATCCCAACTCGCGCTACTTCTTCGGCGGGCCCTTCGATCCGTACTTCGTGGGGAATCACACGCGCCTCGCTCCCGACACGAGCCCTTCGACCGCGACCAACGACGGAGCGCAGAGCCACGTCGCGATCACGGTGAAGTCTCCGGCCGGTGACGAAATGAGCCTGGACGTGAACTCCGAGTGGCGCGCCGAGGGGTGGCCGGTCGTTTCCGAATTCGGGCGAAGCGGCGATCCTCCCACCTTCGGCAGCCTGCGGCGCGACGCCACCCGGCAGGTCGTGGCGTCCTCCGACAGCCTGATCTACGCCTGGATGTCCAACGGCGAGCCATACACCACGGCGAACACCGACGGCCAGTTCGCGGCGCTTCCCGCGCCGATCGTGCCGCCGGTGCTGGTGGCCGACAGCCTCTTCCGCTCGAATCCGCTCGCGGCGCACGGGGCCGCCGTCGTCGCGACGGCCGAAGACGGCCGGGTCTACGCCTTCCGCGCGAACGATCGCGATTCGACCCAGGCGATCCCGCTCGCAGGATGGCCGCCCCTCCTTGGGGCCGGGATCGCCGCCACCACCGCGCCCTCGCTCGGCCCCGCGGGCGACGTGCTCGTGGGCGCGAGCGACGGCACCGTTTTCTCGATCGCCGGCACCGACAGCGTCTCCTTCGCGCCGTTCGTCGACGCCATCGCCGACACGCTCCGGATCGGACCGACGCCCGTCACCGCCTCGGTCGTGGGGAACCTCGCCGTGGGCCGCTTCCGCGGGCCCCCGGGCAGCTGGATGGTGGCCTACGGCCTGGCGAACGGCGTCGTGCGCCTCGTCAGCCCCGTCGGAAAGGATCCGAACGTCACCGACCTCCACTGGAACGTGGGCGGCGCGAACTTCCGTCCCTACGTGATGGGCGCCGACCTGGACCGCGACGGCGAGACGGAAGTGATCGTGCTCGACCGCGCGCAGGGAGAGGTGCACGCGCTCGATCTGGCCGGCGGCGAGCTTCCGGGCTGGCCGGTGTCCGTGGTCGGGCGCATCGAGGGCGCTCTCGCCGCCGGGGACCTGGACCGGGACGGCTACCCCGAGGTCTTCGCGGTGGACGACCAGGGATACGCGCATCGCTGGAATCGAAACGGGGTCGAGCCCCAGGGCTGGCCGGTCTCGCTCGGCGCGCGCTACGGCGCTTCGGCGGTGGGAGGGACCGGGTCGCCGGTGCTCGGCGACGTCGACGGGGACGGCACTCCCGAGCTCCTGGTCGCGACCCAGAGCGGCCTTCTGATCGCGCTGGAGGGGAACGGCACGTCGGTCCCGGGATGGCCCGTCGCGAGCCAGCCGGGTCCCGAGATCTCGCCCCTTCTCCTGTCGCTCAACGACGCGCTGACCCCGCCGGATCCCCCCGGCGGCCCCTGGGAGCACCTGATCGCCCCCGGCGGCGACGGCCTCTGGAACGGCTATCAGATCGGCGTGCGGGCCGACAGCGCCTACGCCACGCGGGACGGCGTGTCGCCGCGCTTCCCCTGGATCGGGTATGCGGGGGACAGGCGCCACAGCTCGATGCTGGGGGACGCCCTGCTCTTGCCTATCTCGGCCGCGGCCACGGCTTTGGCACGGGGTTCGCTGTACTGTTTTCCGAACCCGGCACGGGGGGCCGACGTGGGTATCGCCTATACGCTGGGTGACGGAGTCGGCTCCGTCGAAATCCGGGTGCTCGACCCCCTGGGGAACGAGGTCCGGAAGATCGAAGGGCCGGTCCTGCCGTCCCAGAATGTGGCCCGGATCCCGGTGCGGGATCTCGCCAGCGGGGTATATCTGGTGCGCCTGGAGGTGAAGCGCGCGGGCGCCAGCGAGATCGCCTTCAAGAAGTTCGCAGTTGTCCGGTGATGCGGCCCGGAGGTAGAATAAACCATTGCGTTCGCATCCATTTCGGCCGGTTCAAGGAACCCGTCTTCTGACTTCTCGCGCTCCCCTTGCGGTCCTTGCCAGCACGCTCTGTCTACTTTTGACGACAGGGGTAGGCCGCGCTTCGATGCTCGACTTCAGCCCGCTTCCCACCGGAGAGATCCTGCTGGCACAGCGAGCGATTGCGGACACCGAAACGGTGGCCACCCCGATCGTCACCCCAAGCGGGGCCGAGGCGGTGGGACTGGCTCCCCCTCCCGTTCCCGACGTCCACAAGTCCCCCGGGAAGGCCTTCATTTACAATCTCCTCCTGCCCGGGGCGGGGCACCTGTACGCCGGCAGTAAGCGCGGGTATGCCCACCTGGGGCTGGAAGGCGTGGCGTGGGTAACCTATTTCTATTACCACGGTCGCGGCGCGGCGAAAGAGGACCAGTACCTGGCCTATGCGGACGACCACTGGAGCTACAGCAAGTGGGTTTCCAGCTGCAACTGCCAGGGATCTCCGGAGGACAGCCTCATCCTGTACTTCCGAGCCAACAACAAGCAGCACTACTACGAGGACATCGGGAAGCTCAGCACCTATTCGGGCGGATGGGACGACGCCGCGTTGAACGGCTCGACCTACATCTCCGGAAACCGGAACTTCTACCGGGGGATGCGCGGGGACAGCAACAATCTCCTGAAGGACGCCCGCTACGCCGTGATGGGGAGCTTCCTCAATCGGATCGTCTCCGCCGTCGACGTGCTCCGGATGCTCAAGCACCGGAGCAGCGCGCTTCTCGGCGAGAACACCCGAATCCGCATCAAGGTGCGCACGAGACCCTTCTCGGACCAGACCGCGGTCGGATTTGAGATCCGGAAACAGCTGTAGCGCCGCGCGCGCCATTCCGCTCGCCGCCGCAGCGCTCCTGCTCACGGGCGGGATGTCGGTGGCTCGAGCCTCGTGGCCTCCGCTCGCGCTTGTCAGCGGCTCCCCGGTGCTCGCCCAGGCCGCGATCGGCCCCGCCGACGCCACGATGGCGGCGGGCGGATCGGCCGCCGTCTCGACGGGAGCGGCCGCGGCCTCGGAGCGGCTCCGCCGCGCCGACGAGCAGCCGCGGAGGGGGGGCAAGAAGGCGGTGCTCCTCTCCCTGCTCCTTCCCGGCGCGGGAGAGATGTCGCTCGGCGCACGGGGCCGCGCGACGGGGTTCTTCATCGCGGAGGGGGCGATCTGGACCCATTTCGTCTGGTTTCAGGTCGCGGGTCATCTTCGAAAGGACAATTACATCGAGCAGGCGCAGCTTCACGCCGGCGTCGGCGTGAGCAGCGCGGACGACACCTATTGGAAGCTCCTCGGCCAGTATCAGACCTCGCAGGGAACCGGGCCCACCGCCTACGAAGAGGCGCTGCGCCGCGAGGCGCGGGACAACTTCCCGTCCGATCCGGCGGCTCAGGACGCGTACGTCGCGGAGCGGCTCCCCAGCGGCGATCGCGCGTGGTCGTGGAGCTCCGCGGACGCGCAGACGAGCTACCGGGCGACGCGCGAGAGCTCCCGCCGCGCCTTCGACCGCTCGAAGTATTCGATCGCGGCCGCCATCGCGAACCGTCTCCTGAGCGCCATCGACACCCAGATCGTCCGGGGGCGCTCCGGCGAGAGGCATTCGGCGCGCGAGGTCCCCGGCATTCCGCTCCTCCTCCTGGCCGACACCGCTCCCGACGGGAGCGGGCGACTCTACCTCACCCGATCGTTCTGACGTTCGGCGCCGTGCGCGGCACCGCCGCGGCGATCGCCGCCGCGACGCTGATCGCGGCGGGACCGGCGTCGCTTCCCGCGCGTGCCGCCGCGGCGCCCGCGATCCGCCAGGCCCCCGCCGGTCCTCCCGAAGTCCTCCGCACGGAGCGGATCTTCGACCGCGCCACGCTCGAATCGTGGGGCGTTCCGCGCCCCACGCGGCTCGCCTTCGACGGCGACGGAGCGCTCTACATTCTCGACGCCGGAAGGAGACGGCTGGTCAAGGTGGGGGAGGACGGCGCCCTGATCCACGACGTCGCGCTGAGCGGCGACGACCCCGCGTCCACGACGGAGCCCGCCGACGTCGTGGTGGACGCGCGCGGCTCGGCGCTGGTGCTGGACCGCGCCTCGGCGTCGGTCCTCGCGTACGACAAGAACGGCGCGCTTCTCGCGGCGCGACCGCTGGCCTCCGACCTCGCGGACGAAGCGCGCGATCCGCGTGCGGCCCTCGTCCAGGACTCCTTCGGAAGGCTGTGGCTTCTCGCCCCGCGCGAGCGCGACCTGATCCGGCTGGACGCTTCGCTCGCGCGCGAACGCGCGGGACGCTTCCTGACGCCCGACGATTCCGTCGGCACTCCGGGCGCCGTGGCCGCGACCCCGAACGGAGACCTGTGGATGGCCGACGCCGCCTCGGGCGCGCTCCGCCGTTTCCGCGCGAGCGGCGCCCTCGCGGGCGGCGCGGCGGGCGACTCGGCGGGGACGGGGCGCTACGCGGCGCTCGCCGTGGACGGCTCGGGCTACGTCTACGCGGCCGACGCCTCGAGGCAGCGGATCGTGGTCTTCGACCAGGACGGATCGCGCGTGATGGAGCGCGTGCTGGGGGGCGGGGAGCATGCGTGGCGGCCGTCGGCCATCACCTGGGGTGGGCGCGACCGTCTCGCCGCCGCCGACGCGGCGCGGGGCGAGGTGCAGATCTTCGCGCTCGAGCGCGGCGCCGGCCGGCCCTCCGGAGCGAGGGCCCCCTAGGTGCGCGCGCGACGGCGACAGGGCGCCCGGTCCGTCGTCGCGTGCGCGATCGCGCGCGCGCGCGCCACTCTGGCCATCGCCGTCGCCGTCACGTGCGCGTGGGCGCCGCGCGTTCTCGCCTACCCGGTCGCCACCATCCATCCCGGCGGGGACGGCGCTCCCGAGGACAGCATCGTCCTCGAATTCCCGGTGCGCCGGGCGCCGAGTCTCCTCTCGCTCCGCGCCGTGGCGCCGCTCGCCACCATGGCTGCGAGCGCCGAGCCCGCCACCCTGCTGCGGCGGGACGCCGACCCGCTCGTCTCCGGATCGGGGGGAGCGGGCGGAGCGGGCGCCGGGGCGCAGGACGCGGCCGACCGGCAGGCCGACGCGCTCGTCGTGAGCGGCGCCAAGTCGTTCGCCGTCGAGATGGGGCGGAATCGCGACGCGTCCCTCCACCAGACGCTGGACCTCACCCTTCGCGGCAAGGTGGCCGGCGACCTCGAGGTGGCCGCGACGCTGAGCGACCAGCGGCTCCCGTTCGAGCCCGACGGCTCGACGCGCGAGCTGGAGGATCTCGATCGCGTCTCCATCTCGCTGCGCGCGCCGCAGGGAGGCGCCACGCTGGGCGACTTCCGCCTGGAGGGGATTCCGGGCGAGTTCGCGAGCGTCACGCGCGCGCTCCAGGGGGTGCAGGGGGAGGCCAGGGTCGGGGGACTTCGCTGGGACGTCGCCGCCGCCAGCCCGAAAGGCGAGCGGCGCTCGCTGGAGTTCCGCGGCGAGGACGGGAAGCAGGGCCCCTACGCCCTCCTCGGGCGGGGCGCGGACGCCGACCTGGGCGGAATCGTCGCGGGATCGGAAACGGTATGGCTGGACGGCGTGAAGCTGCGCCGCGGCGCCGACCTCGACTACGTGATGGACTACGGAGCGGCCTCGCTCACGTTCACCGTCCGCCATCCGGTCACCGCCGAGAGCCGGATCGCGGTCGACTTCGAAGGGGCGAACGGCCGCTATCGCCGCACCTTCTACGCCGCGACGACGCGCCGGGAATGGGGCCGCGGGGGATGGTACGCCTCCTACCTGCGCGAGGGGGACGACGCGAAGAGCCCGCTGGGCGCGGCGCTCACGCCGGAGGATCGGACCGCCCTGGGCGCGATGGGCGACTCGGCCACGACCACCCTTCCGAGCGGGGTGCGCTACGTCGGCGCCGGCGCCGGCACGTACGTGTGGGACGGGTCCGATCCCAGCCGCGCGCACTGGCTCTGGCTGGGCCCGGCCCGAGGGGACTACGACGTGGAGTTCACGCCGGTCGGCGCCGGGCGCGGAAGCTACGCCGACACGCTGGCCGCCGACGGGACGCGCTTCTACCGCTTCATGGGACCCACGCTCGGCACCTTCGAGCCCGGCCGCGCCCTCGCCGTCCCGCGCGAGAACGCGCTCATGGACCTGGGGGGCGCCACGCGGATCGGAGCGCTCGCCCTCGAGGGAGAGGCCGCGCGCTCGGGCTTCGACCGGAACTCCCTCTCCTCGCGCGACGACGGCGACAACACCGGGGGCGCGGGCAGGCTGGCCGCCCGCCTCGACCCGCGCGCGATCCGGATCTTCGGCGCCCGACTCGGATCGGTGAGCGCGGCGGCATCCCTGCGCGCGCGCGACGCGCGCTTCTCCTCGCTCGACCGCACCGAGGGCGCGTTCGAGAACGAGCGCTGGAACCAGGCGCCCTCCACGGCAGGCGAGCGTCGCCAGGAGTTCTCGCTCGCGTACGACCCGGTCGCGGTCCTCGGCCTTCGCGGCGAGGCGGGGCTCCGCTCGCTGAGCGGAGGGTCGCGGGCGACGCGGCGGGCGGCGGTGCTCGAGGTGCGCTCCTTCCTTCCGGGCGCGGTGCGGTGGGACGAGGCGAGGAATCGCGGGCCGCTGGGCGACGGCCGGCGGTCGAAGTGGTCGCTCGATTTCGCCCGGGTCACGGGGCCGCTCCAGCCCCGGCTCTCCGTGGCCCTCGAGCGGATCGCGGGCCAGGAGGGGGACAGCGCCGACGCGAGGTCGAGCAGGCTCTGGAGCGCCGGCCTCGGATGGAGCCCGGGCGCCGCACTCCGCCTTCGCTCCTCGGTCGGTTGGAGGCGCGACGAGGCACGGATTCTCGGCGTGTCGAACGGAACCGAGGCGCGCACCTGGGAGGGGGGCGTGGCGGCGCGCGCGGGAGACGCGTTCCTGGCCGACGCGTCTTTCTCGCGGCGGCGCGTGGCGGGATCGAAGGGGCCGAGCGCGGCCGATCTGGCCCAGCTGGTCCTGACCGGCGGCCGCGCCGGCGGGCCCGTGAGCTCCGAGCTGCGCTACGACGTGACCCAGCTCCGCGAGCCCGCGGTGACGCGGTCGCTGACCGCGGTGGGTACGGGAGCGGGCTCGTACGACGCCTATGGGAACGCGCAGCAGGGCGGGGGCTACGAGCTGGTGTCGGGCGCGGGCGAGCCGGCGACGCGCTCGCGGGCCACCGTGCAGCTCCGGCTGGACGCCTATCCCGGGCGGAGCGCGCGCTCCGCGAAGAGCGCGCTCCGTCCCTTCGGCGCGAGCACCTTCTTCCGCCTGGAGACCCTCTCCTCGCTGCCGCTGGGCCGGCTGGAAACGATCGCGCGCCCCTCCGACTACCTCGCGTCCGGCTCCACGCTGCGCGGAACCCTCGCCGCGCGCCAGAGCTTCGAGGTCGTGCCGCAGGGCTCGCGCTTCGAGGCGCGCCTGGAGGTGGGGACGAGCCGCGACGTGAGCGGCGAGCTGACGGGATTGGAGAGCCGGGGGCGCGGCATGGACGGCCGGTTGCGGGTGAAGCGCGTCCTCCCCCTGGGGCTCCGCGCCACGGCCACCGCCGATCTCTCGCGCAACGAGCAGGCGGTCGCGCGCGACGACGGGGCCGGGGTCTATGCGTCGCTGGTGCGCGGCCGCGGATACGAGCTGGAGCTGGCGCGGGCGATCGGCGCGGTCTGGACCGCGTCACTCGTGTCCCGCCACCGCCGCGACGTCGACATGACGCGGGGCGGCTACCAGGATGCCTGGTCGGTGGGGCCCTCGGCGCGCTGCGCCGGCGCGCGTCTCCGGTTGGACGGGAGCGCCTCGTACGGCCGCCTGGACCAGCACGGGACCTACGCCCCGGCCGGCCGCTACCTGATCGCGCCGCTCGGGCCGCGCGTGGACGTGGACCTCCTGGGCGAGTATCGCGCGGGGGACCGGATCTCCCTGTCGCTCGGATGGAACGGCTCGCAGGTCGAGGGGCGCCCCACGACCTACACGGGCCGGTTCGAGCTGAGGAGCAGCTTCTGATGCGGCGGGCGAGGAATATGGCCGCGTGCATCGCGCTGCTCGCGGCGCTCCCGGCGGCGGCGCGAGCCTCCTCGGACGCGGGGCCCGCGCATCCTTCGGCCGAGTACCGGCTGCGCGCGGAAGGGCTTCCCGACTCGCTCCGCTCGGTGATCGAGGCGGGCGGCTCCGATTCCACGAGGCGCTGGAGCGGACCCGATCTGGAATCGGCCGCGCTCCGCCTGCGCGATTTCCTGGCGGGGAAGGGGGACGTCGCGGCCACGGTGCGGCTCGCGCTCACGCGGGGCGAGGGGAGCGCGCCGGGAGCGGCGCGCCTCGAGATCACGCGTCCCGGCGCGAGCGCCAAGGATGCCGCGGCGCCGGAAGCGGCGGCCAACCCCGCCGCGCTCGGGGCCGGCGCGGGACCCAGGATCCGCGTCGACGGCCCGTTGGCTCCCGCGCTCGCCGACTCGGCGGCGGCCGCCTACCGTGCCGCCAGCCGCGGGGCCGCTTCGGTCGACGGCGTGGCCGCTGGCCTCTCGGCCGCGCGCGACGTGCTGATCGAAGCGGGCTTCTACGCCGCTCAGGTGTCGCTCGACTCGCTGGAGCTGGGCTTGGGCGCGCCGCTCGCCCATCTCCTGCTGGCGCCGGGACCGCCCGCGACGTACGAAGGGATGGAGCTGCCCGGCGCCACGGCCACGCGTCCCGCGGCGGCGGCGCGCGTCGCGGGGCTGGACCACGGCGCGCGTCTCACGCCGGCCGTTCTCGGCCTCGCGCGCGAGCGCCTGGCCGCCTCGGGCCTCTTCCAGCAGGTGGGGACGCCGCGCCTGGTGACCGGAGCGCTGCCGGGGGGCGCCCGGGTCGTGATCCCCGTCGTGGAGGAGCGCTCGAGCCGTTTCGAGGGCGCGCTCGGGGTCGCGCGCGAGGGAGGCGTGACGGGGCTGCTCGATCTCGCCCTCGGCAACATCGCGGGGAGCGGAAGGTCGGCGGGTCTCCGATGGTTCGGGCCGGGCAACGGCCGCTCCGAATACGCCGCGCACTATCGGGAGCCCGCGCTCTTCGGGACCCGCGCCGATGCCTCGCTCGCGCTCGAGGCCCAGGTCGCCGACTCCCTCTTCACCCAGACGCGCTGGTCGGCCGAGATCGGTATCGCGCCCGCGGGCGCCGCGCGGGCCGCGCTCGCGCTCCAGAGAAGCGGGAGCACGTACTCGGGGCTCGCGCGCGGGTCCAGCGCCACCTGGTCGCTGAAAGCCGGCGGCAGCCTGGATCGGCTTCGGCCGCTCCTGAATCCGGTTCGCGGATTCCGCGCGGCGCTGACCGCCGAGGCGGGGCGCCGGTCCGACCGCGTTCCCGAGCTGCCTTCGGAGAGCCGCGGGCTCTTCCGCGGCAGGGCGTCCGCCGAGGGGGCGCTCGCGATCGCGCCGCGGCGGGTGCTCGCGGCCTCCGCCCACGCGGAGGGCTCGTTCCTTTCCGGCGGCGATTTCCCCGCCGAAGAGCTTTCGTTCGTCGGCGGCACCGAGGGGCTGCGCGGCCATCCCGACCGCGCGTTCGGCGGAAACCGGATCGCCACCTTCTCGCTCGAGCACCGCTGGATCACCGACGAGCGGGGGGGGCGTCTGTATCTCTTCGCCGATGCCGCGCGGCACGATTTCTCGGGCGGGCTGGCCGCCGGCACCGCAGCGCTCTCGTCCGCGGTCGCGTCGGGCGGTGCCGCTCCGTCGCTCGCCCGAACGGTGTTGAGCCCGGGCTGGGAGTTCGGATACGGTGCCGGGCTCAGGACGAGGATGGCGTCGGGCCTGGTGGGACTGGAGCTGGGCCTGGCGCCGGGAGAGCCGCTCCGGAGGGCGACGCTTCACGTCCGCTACGCGAGCACCTGGTGATCTCGAATCGGAGGGCGTCGATGGGACGGGGCGGGACGCCGCGGGAGGGACGATGGCGTCCGGCGTGAGCGCGGCGGCGAAGCGGGCCGAACGCCTCCGCAAGGAGATCGAAGAGCACGACCACCGCTACTACGTGCTCGGCGAGCCGGTCGTCTCCGATCAGGTCTACGACGCGCTCCTGCGCGAGCTCTCGGAGCTGGAGGCGCAGCACCCCGAGATCCAGACTGCCGATTCGCCGACGCGCCGCGTGGCGCGCGGACTCCTCTCCGGGTTTCCCACCGTCCCCCACAAGGTCCCGATGCTCAGCCTGGACAACACCTACTCCCTCGAGGAGCTGGAGGCGTTCGACGCGCGCGTGCGGAAGCTCCTTCGCGTCGACGAGGTGGAGTATGCCATCGAGCCCAAGGTGGACGGGGTCGCCGTCGCGCTGCGTTACGAGGAGGGGCGGTTCGTGCTCGGGCTCACGCGCGGCGACGGAGAGAAGGGGGACGACATCACCACGAACCTCCGGACGATTCGATCGATTCCGCTCCGGCTGCGCGGCGCTCGGATTCCGGCCACGCTGGAGGCGCGCGGCGAGGTCTACATGGAGACCAAGGAGTTCGACCGGCTGAACCGCCGCCGCGAGGGAGCGGGCGAGAAGACCTTCATGAATCCGCGGAACGCCACCACGGGAAGCCTCAAGATGCTCGACACCGCGCAGGTGGCGCTCCGCCCGCTCCGCGTCTTCGTCTACCAGATGACCGACGCGCGCGCCCAGGGGTGTGAGACGCATCTCGAGGCGCTGGAGCGTCTCGCCTCACTCGGCTTCCGCACCAATCCCGACAACAGCAAGGCCCTCGGCTTCGCGGCGCTCCGGCGCTACTGCGAGACATGGACCGTCCGGCACGCCTCGCTCCCCTACGGCGCCGACGGGCTCGTGATCAAGGTGAACTCCCTGCGCGAGCAGGAGCGGCTGGGCGCCACCGCGAAGGCGCCGCGGTGGGGGATCGCCTACAAGTTCGGCGTGACCGAGGCGGAGACGGTGCTCGAGACGATCGAGCTGCAGGTGGGGCGGACCGGCGTGGTCACGCCGGTCGCGATGCTCGCGCCGGTCACCCTCCTCGGCACCGTCGTGAAGCGGGCGACGCTGCACAATTTCGACGAGCTGGAGCGGAAGGACATCCGGGAGGGGGACCGCGTCGTCATCGAGAAGGGGGGCGAGGTGATCCCCAAGGTGGTCCGCGTCGTGCCGGGGGGACGGCGGCGCTCCGATCCCTTCCCGGTCCCGCGCCGGTGCCCCGTCTGCAAGGAGCCGCTGACGCGCGATCCCGAGCAGGCCGCGGTGCGCTGCGAGAACTTCCTCTGCCCGGCGCAGGTGCGCCGGCGGCTGGTCCACTGGGGGAGCCGCGGCGCCCTGGACATCGAGGGGCTCGGCGAAAAGACCGTGGACCTCCTGGTGGACCGGGAGCTGGTCGCGACGCCGGTCGACATCTACGACCTCACGGCGAAGGAGCTGGTACCGCTGGAGCGGATGGCGGAGAAGTCGGCGAGCAATCTCCTCGCCGCGATCGAGGCGAGCAAGAAGGCGCCGCTCGACCGTCTCATCCATGCCATCGGCATCCGCCATGTCGGAAGCACGGTGGCGCGGCTCCTGGCGGAGCGCTTCCGCTCGCTCGAGAAGCTCTCCCTGGCGGACGCCGAGACGGTGGAGCAGATTCCGGGGATCGGTCCGGAGATCGCGGCGAGCGTCGCCGCGTACTTCGGAAGCGCCGCGGGCCGGAAACTGGTCCGCGAGCTCCTCGCGCGCGGCGTCACGGGCACGGCGCCCGAGCGGCGCGCGGTCCCCGATACGGGTCCCTTCGCGGGGAAGACCTTCGTTCTGACCGGCGCGCTCTCCATGCCGCGCGAAGAGGCGGAGCGCCGCATCCTGGACGCCGGAGGGCGCGTCACCGGCTCGGTCAGCAAGCGGACCGACGTGGTCGTCGCGGGGGAGGACGCGGGCTCCAAGCTGGAGAAGGCGCGCGCGCTCCGGATCGAGGTCTGGGACGAGGCCGCCTTCCGCGCCGCGCTCGACGGCGCGGGCGTCAAGCGGTAGGCTATCGCCATCCATGACGAGTCCCCTCCCGTGCCGGTGACCACGGCCCAGCACTCCCGCTCCGAAGCCGTCCTGGCCGCCTTCGCGCTCCTTTCGCGCGAGAGGGGGTTCGAGCGCCGCGAGGGGCAGCTCGAGATGGCCGCCCGCTGGAGCGAGGCGCTCGAGCGCGGGGGGACCCTCGCGGTCGAGGCGCCGACCGGCATCGGGAAGTCGCTCGCCTATCTCATCCCCGCCATCGAGCACCGCGCGAGCGGTTCGGGGCCGATCCTCGTGAGCACGCACACCAAGGCCCTGCAAGATCAGCTGGTGCGCGCCGACGCCCCGCTCGCGCTCGCGGCGACCGGCGCGCGCCTCCGGGTCATGGCGCTTCTCGGGCGCGCGTCGTACCTCTGCCGCCGCCGAGCCCAGTCGAGACTGGCGCAGCGAAGGCTGTTCGCCGCGGACGAGGCGGGGCACCGGCTGGACGACCGCACGCTCGCCGACCTCGAGGCGTGGATCGCGGAGACGACGACCGGAGTGCTGGACGAGCTTCCCGCGCTGGGCATCCACGCCCATCCGGCGCTTCTCGCCGACATCGCCTCCGATCCCTTCGTCTGCTCCGGCTCCTCCTGCGAGGCTCCGACCGGCTGCTTCGCCAAGGCCGCGCGCCGGGAGGCCCGGCGCGCCGACCTCGTCGTCGTGAACCACGCGCTCCTGCTCGCCGATCCGGGCCTGCGCGGCACGCTCCTCGCCGAGTCGGGGGCGCTGATCCTGGACGAGGCGCACCACCTCGAACGCGTCGCCCGGGAGCAGCGCGGCGTCTCGCTGGGGGCGCAGGATCTGGCGCGTCTCGCCGCGCGCACCGACGCGAAGACCGGCGCGCTCCGCCTGCTGGCGCGCGCGCTTCGGCGCGGCCCCCGGGGCGCGGCGGCCGCCGCGGCGCTGGCCGAGGCCGACCGCGCGCTCCGCCCGGTGCTGGCCAGCGCGGCGGAGATGGCGCGCGACCTGGAATCGATGCTGCCGCCGGGCGTGACCGCGGCCCTCTGGCCCCGCGGCGTCGATCTCGCCCGCGTGAGCCCGCTCGCGGTGGATCGCTGCCTCGCCGCCATGGGGGAGCTGATCCGCAGGCTCGAAGCCGCGGTGGACGCCGCAGAATCCGACGAGCGGGACGCGCTCCGGCCGGGCCCGACGGCGGACGACGCGCTCGACGAGACGCGCGGGCGGCTCGCACGCTGGATCGAGGCGGACCAGGCGCTCCGCGCGGTGCTTCGCCTCGAGGATCGCGAGGTGGCGTCCTACCTCGATCGCGACGAGCGGGGCGGCGCGCGCCTGAACCGCAGGCCGCTCGAGGTGGGGAGCGCGCTGCGCGATTCGATCTTCGCCCTCTCGGAACGGACCCTCCTCACGTCGGCCACGCTCGCGCCCACGAGCGACGTGGCCCGTGCGGCCGCATCGCTGGGACTGCAGGCCGACGAGGTCGAGGCGATCCGTCTCCCCTCTCCCTTTCCGCTCGAGCGCCAGATGGCGACGCTCGCGCTGGACGGTCCCGAGCCCAACGATGCGGGCTTCACGCGCGCGCTCGCGGCGCTCGTCACGCGGCTCGCGACGACGCTCCGGCGGAACACGCTCGTCCTCCTCACCTCCTACCAGATGCTGGAGGACGTGGCCGCGCGCGTCCGGCCGGCGCTGGAAGAGGCCGGCATTCCGCTGTACGCCCAGGTTCCGGGCGAGGCGGCCGGGCCGCTCGCCCGCGCGTTCCGGAAGGGCGGCGGAGCGGTGCTCCTCGGCACGGCGTCCTTCTGGGAGGGGGTCGACTTTCCGGGCGAGGCGCTCGAGGTGCTCGTGATCGCGCGGCTCCCTTTCGCGGTGCCGAGCGATCCGGTCGTGGCCGCGCGCTCGGAGCGGATCGTGGAGTCCGGCGGCGACCCGTTCCGCGATCTGGCGCTGCCCGAGGCGCTGCTCCGCTTCCGCCAGGGGATCGGCCGGCTCATCCGCACGGCCGAGGACAGGGGCGCCGCCGTGATCGCCGATCCGCGCATCGTCCGCTCGTGGTACGGGGAGCGCTTCCAGGCCGTGCTCCCGATGCCCCCGCGCGTGGTGCGGAGCCCGGAGGAAGCCGCCACGCTCCTCGAACGGTGGTTTACGTGAGCCCGGCCCGCGCCGAAGCGCCGGCCGCCGCGCCGGCCCGCGTCCTGGTGGGCGGGGCGCCGCTCGGCCTGGCCGAGCTTCGCGCGATCGCTGCGGGCGCTCCTGTGGCGCTCGCGCCCGGGGTCGCGGCGCGCGTCGCTCCCTCGCGCGCGCTGATCGACGACGCGCTGCGGCAGCATCGCGCGGTCTACGGCGTGAACACCGGCTTCGGCGCGCTCCAGTCGGAGCGCGTCTCCGACGCCGACCTGGAACAGCTGCAGCTGAATCTGCTCCGGAGCCACGCGGCGGGCTACGGCGAGGAACTCGAGCCCGCGGCGGTGCGGCTCATGCTGGCGCTCCGGGCGCATTCCCTCGCCCAGGGGATGAGCGGGGTGCGTTTCGAGCTGATCGAGCGCCTCGCGGCACTCCTCGCGCAGGGCATCCTTCCGGTCGTCCCGAGCCGGGGCTCGCTGGGCGCGAGCGGCGACCTGATCCCGCTCGCCCACCTTGCCCTCGTGCTCGTGGGGGAGGGAGAGGCGCGCCGGGAAGGGCGCGCCTCGGCTGCGGCCGAGCACCTGCGCGCGGCCGGGCTCCGGCCGCTCACGCTCCAGGCGAAGGAGGGGCTCGCCCTGATCAACGGCACCCAGGCCTCCGCCGCGCTCGGCGCGCTCGCGCTCGCCGAGTCGTTCGAGACGCTGCGGGCCGCGCACGCCGCGTGCGCCCTCACGGTGGACGCGATGCGCGCGAGCGTGAAGCCGTTCGGCGAAGAGGTGCAGCGCGCCCGGCCGCACGCGGGGCAGGCCGCGTCGGCGGCGGCGGTGCGCCGGCTCCTCGAGGGGAGCGGCATCCTCGCCTCCCACGCCGACTGCCCTCGGGTGCAGGATCCCTACTCGCTCCGCTGCGCGCCGCAGGTGCTGGGCGCGTCGATCCAGGCGGTGCGCTACGCGCGCGACGTGCTGGTCACCGAGGTGAACAGCGTGACCGACAACCCGCTCGTCGTCCCGGAGAGCGGGACGATCGTCTCGGCGGGGAATTTCCACGGGCAGCCGCTCGCGCAGGCTCTGGATTTTCTCGCGATCGGGATGGCCGAGGCGGGCGCGATCGCCGAGCGCCGGACGTTCCTGCTCCTCGACGCGGCCAAGAGCGGTCTTCCTCCCTTCCTGAGCCGCGACGCGGGACTTACCTCGGGACTCATGATCGTGCAGTATCTTCAGGCCGCGCTCGTCTCCGAGAACAAGATGCTGGCGCAGCCCGCCAGCGTGGACTCGATTCCCACCTCCGCGGGGCAGGAAGATCACGTGAGCATGGCCATGCACGCGGCGGTCAAGGGGCTGGCCCTCGTCCGGAACGTGCGCCGGATCGTCGCGGCCGAGCTTCTCTGCGCCGCGCAGGGGATCGACCTGTTACGACCCCTCCGATCGAGCGCGCCGCTCGAGGCGCTTCACGCGGGCGTGCGGGAGCGGGTGGCGCCGCTCACGGGAGACCGGCGGCAGGACGGCGATCTGGCGGCGCTGGACGCATGGATCGCCGAAGGCGGGGCGGCGGACACGGCCGGGGTGGCATCCTTCGAATGAGTGGCCCCGCCGCCGAAGGCGGCGGGAGTTCTGGGTGAGGAGACGGCGATGAATCCGACGAACGTACAGCTGCCCGCGGATCCGCTCCGGGGGACGCCCCCCGACGAGCCGGTGCGCGCCCCGCGCGGCACGACGCGCTCGTGCCAGGGGTGGCACCAGGAAGCCGCGCTCCGGATGTTGATGAACAACCTGGACCCCGAGGTGGCCGAGCGGCCGCAAGACCTGGTGGTCTACGGTGGCACGGGACGGGCGGCGCGCTCCTGGCCCGCGTTCCACGCCATCGTGCGGTCGCTTCGGTCGCTGGCCGACGACGAGACGCTGCTCGTCCAGTCGGGGAAGCCGGTCGGCATCGTGAAGACCCATCCCGAGGCGCCGCGCGTTCTCATCGCCAACTCGCTCCTCGTTCCGAAATGGGCGGACTGGGACACCTTCCGCGAGCTCGAGGCGCAGGGGCTCACGATGTACGGGCAGATGACCGCGGGGTCCTGGATCTACATCGGCACGCAGGGAATCCTCCAGGGCACCTTCGAGACCTTCGCGGAGGCGGCCCGCCAGCGCTTCGGCGGCTCGTTGCGCGGACGCTGGACGCTCACGGCGGGACTGGGCGGGATGGGCGGCGCGCAGCCGCTCGCGGTCACGATGAACGAGGGGATCTGCCTCGCGGTCGAAGTGGATCCCGAGCGCGTGGACCGGAGGCTCCAGACGCGCTATCTCGACCGGGCGACCGCCTCGATCGACGAGGCCCTCCGCTGGGTCGAGGAGGCGGTGCGAGCGAAGAGCGCGCTCTCGATCGGGCTCGTGGGGAACGCCGCCGACGTGCTGCCGGCGCTGGCCGCGCGGGGGGCACGCCCCGACCTGGTCACCGACCAGACCTCGGCGCATGACGAATTGAACGGCTACGTCCCGGGCGGGATGGCGCTCGCCGACGCGCTTCGCCTTCGCGCCGAGAAGCCGAAGGAGTACGTCGCGCGCTCGGTCGAATCGATGGGGCGCCACGTGCGCGCCATGCGCGCCTTCCAGGATGCGGGCTCGGTCACGTTCGACTACGGCAACAACCTGCGCGCGCAGGCGGTGAAGGCCGGCGTCGCCGACGCCTTCCAGATCCCGGGCTTCGTGCCGGAGTTCATCCGGCCGCTCTTCTGCCGGGGGAAGGGGCCGTTCCGCTGGGTCGCGCTCTCCGGAAATCCACGGGACATCGCCGCGACCGACCAGGCGGTGCTCGAGACCTTCCCCGAAGACGAATCGCTCCGCCGCTGGATCCGCCTCGCGTCGGAGCGGGTGCAGTTCCAGGGGCTTCCGGCGCGGATCTGCTGGCTGGGCATGGGCGAGCGCGAGCGCTTCGGCGCGGCACTCCATCGGCTGGTGGAGCGCGGGCTGGTCGAAGCGCCGATCGTGATCGGCCGCGACCATCTCGACTGCGGCTCGGTCGCCTCGCCCTACCGCGAGACGGAGGCGATGCGCGATGGAAGCGATGCCATCGCCGACTGGCCGATCCTCAACGCCCTGGTGAACGCCGTCTCGGGCGCCTCGTGGGTGTCGGTGCACCACGGCGGCGGCGTGGGGATCGGCAACTCGATCCACGCCGGCGTCGTCATGGTCGCCGACGGCACACCATCGGGGCTGGCGCGCCTCCGCCGCGTGCTCACCAACGATCCGGCGATGGGCGTCTTCCGCCACGCGGACGCGGGCTATCCCGATGCCTTGGAAACGGCGAAGAAGAACCGCCTTTCCATCCCCGGGGCGTCCCCCCGCACATCGTGAGGAGCGACCTGCTCGTCCTCGGGGCGGCCCAGCTCCTGACCGCTCCCGAGGGATCGGGGCCGCTCCGCGGCGAAGACCTCGACCGGCCGCTGCTCCTCGATGACGCGGCGATCGCCTGCGTGGACGGGCGCATCGCCGCCTTCGGCCCCACCGCCGACGTGGCCGCGCGCTTTCCGGAGCGGGAGGCGGCCGAGGTGCTCGACGGCTCGGGCTGTCTCGTCGCGCCCGGGTTCGTGGACGCCCACACCCATCTCCCCTTCGCGGGCACCCGCGAGAACGAGTTCGACGCGCGCGCGCGCGGCGAGCGCTACGAGGCGATCGCCGCCCAGGGCGGCGGGATCCGGGCGAGCGCGCGGCAGCTCCGCGCCTGCTCCGAGGAGCGGCTCGCGGAGCTGGTGTCCGGCCGGCTCCGCGAGCTCCTGGCGGAGGGAACCACCACCGTCGAGGCGAAGAGCGGCTACGGGCTCGCCACGTCCGAAGAGCGAAAGCAGCTGCGCGCCCTCGCCCGGGCCGCCGCCCACGACGGCGTGGAGATCGTTCCCACCTTCCTGGGCGCGCACGACGTTCCCGACGATTATCGCGACCGCCGCGGCGACTACGTCACGCTCCTCATCGAGGAGATGATCCCCACTGTCGCCGCCGAGGGGCTCGCCCGCTTCTGCGACGTCTGGTGCGATCGCGGCGTGTTCACCGTGGAGGAGTCGCGGCGCATCCTCGCGGCGGGTCGCGAGCGCGGCCTGTTGCCCAAGCTCCACGCCGACGAGCTGGGCGATGCCGGCGGTGCGGCGCTCGCGGCCGAGGTCGCCGCCGTCTCCGCCGATCACCTGCTCTGCGCCAGCGACCCGGGCCTCCGCGCGATGGCCGGGGCGGGCGTGATCGCGGTGCTCCTGCCGGGCACCGCGCTGACCCTGGGGCTTCCCTACGCCCGCGCCCGCGACATGATCGCCATGGGCGTGCCGGTCGCGCTCGCCACCGACTTCAATCCGGGGAGCACCTTCTCCTCGTCGATGCCGCTCATGCTCACGCTCGCGGTGACGCAGATGCGCCTCACGCCGGCCGAGGCATGGATGGCCGCCACCGCCAACGCCGCGGAAGCGGTCGCGGAGGGGCGGAGGCTGGGGCGGATCGCCCCCGGCTGGCAGGCCGATTTCGTCCTCTACGACGCCCCCGATTATCGGCATATTCCTTACCACTACGGCCGGAACCACGCGCGGGCCACCGTGAAGCGGGGGAAGGTGGTCCATCGCCGCGCCGACCCCTCGATCTGCCATTAAGAAACTCGAGTAAGCGGCGGCCACTGCGCCGCTTGGATCCCCCAAGCCAACGACCAGGAGAGGGCATGAGCGAGCTCGTGGAATGCGTTCCCAACTTCAGCGAAGGCCGAAATAAATCTGTAGTTACGGCCATCGCTGCCGAAATTTCGCGTGACCGGTCGATCCGCCTGCTCGACCAGGAGATGAACGCCGACCACAACCGTTCGGTGATCACGTTCGTGGGGGAAGCGGAGGCCGTGCTGGAGGCGGCGCTCCGAGGCGTGAAGAAGGCGGCCGAGCTGATCGACATGCGCCATCACCGGGGGGAGCATCCACGGATGGGAGCCACCGACGTCCTGCCGTTCGTCCCGGTCGGCACCGCCGCGCTCGAGGGCTGCGTCCAGCTCGCGCGGCGCGCCGGCGAGCGGATCGGCAGCGAGCTCGGGATCCCGGTATTCCTGTACGAAGCGGCCGCGACGCGGCCCGACCGCCAGAACCTGGCGGACGTGCGGCGCGGCGAATACGAAGGGCTGGCCCGGGCGATCGGGACGGATTCGGATCGGGCGCCCGACTTCGGGCCCGCCGCGATCCATCCCTCGGCGGGCGCGACGGCGGTCGGCGCGCGCCTGCCGCTCCTCGCCTTCAACGTGAACCTCGGCACGTCGGACGTCGAGATCGCGAAGCGGATCGCCAAGGCGATCCGGTTCCAGACCGGCGGCCTGCGCTACGTGAAGGCGCTGGGGTTCGCCCTGGCGGAGCGGGGCATCGTCCAGGTCTCGATGAATCTCGTGAACACGTGGGGCACTCCGGTGCACCGCGTGTTCGCGCTCATCCGGGACGAGGCGGAGCGCTACGGCGTTCCGATCGTCGGCAGCGAGGTGGTGGGGCTGGTCTGCCAGGACGCGCTCGTGGACGTGGCGGAGCACGCGCTGCGGCTGGAGAGCTTCTCGCGCGACCAGATCCTCGAAAACCGCCTGGCGCGCCGGATCGGCGCGGCAGAGCAGGCGCTGCCCGAGTTCGTGGACGAGGTGGCGTCGTCCGCGCCGACGCCGGGCGGCGGCACCGTCTCGGCCGTGGCGGGCGCGCTCGCGGGGGCGCTCGCGACGATGGTCGCGCGGCTCACGATCGGGAAAAAGAAGTACGCGGAGGCGGAGGGGGCCATGCGCGAGGTCGAGCGTGAAGGCGAGGCGATCCGCCGCGAACTCCTGGACCTCGCGGCGGCCGACGCGCGCGCGTTCGAGGGCTATCGCGCGGCGATGAAGCTCTCGCAGCGGACGCCGGAGGAAGTCGCCGCGCGCGCCCGCGCGATCGAGGCCGCGGCGCTCACGGCGGCCGAGGTGCCGCTCCAGACCGCCGAAGCGTGCGTGCGCGCGCTGGAATTGGCGCGCACGGCGGCCGAGTCGGGGAACGAGAACGCGGTCAGCGACGCGGGGGTGGCGGCCTGGCTCGCCCGGGCGGGAGCCGAGGGCGCCGCGCTCAACGTGAAGATCAACCTGCCGTCGGTGACGGAAGCGCAGCGGGCGGGGCTTCTGAAGCGCGTGAACGGCTGTGCGGAGCGGGCTCGCTCGCTCCACGAAGCGTGCGTCGAACGCGTGCAACGGCGAATGCCGGCGCCCGCGGCCGTCTAGGACGAGGTCGGGGAACCGGGCGTGGACCGAAACATCGCGATCAAGAAGAAGGCGCAGCAGCTCATCCAGAAGGGGCAGATCGACGCCGCCCTGGCCGAGTTCGACAAGCTGTTCGCGCAGGGGGACAAGGACCCCTACGACTTCATCCTGGTCGCCGACCTCCTGGCCAAGCGCGGATCGATGCAGGAGGCGGTGCGCCGCTACCGCCAGGCCGTGGAGGAGTACACCCGGGCCGAGCTCTTCAAGAACGCGATCGCCGTCTGCAAGAAGATCCTCCGGATTTCCAAGGAAGACCTCCAGATCCACCGCACCCTCGGCGAGCTGTACGCCAAGGAGGGGCTCTACGGCGACGCGATCATCCACTACCTGGAGTTCGCCGAGGGCTCGATCCGCCGCCAGGACCACGATGCCGCGCTCGACGTGATCGAGACGGTCCTCGGCCTCTCGCCCGACAACGACGAGCTCTCCGAGAAGTTCGTCGAGATCGCGGTGCGCGCCGACCAGCCCGAGCGCGGCGGCAAGGAGCTCTACCGCCGCGCCGACCGCCGCGCGCGGGCGGGCCGCTCCGCCGAGGCGGCCGAGCTCCGCGATCGCGCCTCCACGCTGGCTCCCGGCACGACGCCCGAGTTCGCCGTGGAGGACGCCGGGCCTCCGGCCCTGGCGGACGGCAACTTCTCGTCAGCGCCCGCCGTCGAGACGCCGGATGCCCCGGAGGAAGCTCCCGGCCGGTCCGCCCTTGCATCCTCGGGCTTCAACCTGGACCAGATGGCGCGGCCGGGGGAGGGCGAGGACGCTCGGGTGCCCGAGCCGGGCGTGGTCTCGCTGCACCGCGAGGAGCCGCCCCTGCCGGCGGCCGCGGAGAAGGCGGACGCCGTCGGCACGCACGCCGAGCTCGCGGCCGGCTACCTGAGCGCGGGGAACCGCGAGCTCGCGGCGGAGGAGTTCTGGAAAGCGGCGGAGCTCGCCTTCTTCCGCGGCGACCTCACGAAGGTACGCACGCTGCTCACGTCGCTGCTCACGGCCATTCCGAACCACGAGGCGGCGCTGCGGCGCCTCGTCGACATCACGTCGCAGGCCGAGGATCGGCCCGCCGAGGCGAAGGCGCGGTTCGACCTGGCCGAGGTATACCTGGCGCACGAGGAGTGGCCGCTCGCGCGCGCCGAGTTCATGCGCGTGCTGGAGCTGAATCCCGGCAATGACCGCGCGCGCGCCCGCGTGCAGCGCCTCGACGCCATGAACGGCGACGCCCCGGCCGGGATCGACCTGGACGCCATCGACACGCCGAAGCCGGCCGCCTCGGTGCGCGTGCGGGACGACCAGCCCGCCAGCATGGACAACCTGGTGGACCTCGAGGAGATCATCGACGAGTTCAAGGCCGGCGTCTCGAACACCATCTCCGGCGAAGACCATGAGAGCCATTACGATCTCGGCATGGCCTACATGGAGATGGGGCTCCACGACGAGGCGATCCAGGAGTTCCAGATCGCCTCGAAGGGGGGACCGATGGAGCTCAAGTGCCTGGAGATGATCGCCCTCTGCTATCTCGAGAAGAACGAGCCCGCCGCGGCGGCGCGGGAGCTGGACCGGGCGCTGCAGCTTCCCGGACATGGACCGGAAGAAACGATCAGCATCCGGTACAATCTGGGCCTGGCCAACGAGCGCCTCGGCAACCTCGACAAGGCGCTCCAGCATTTCGAGGAGGTGTACCTGCTCAACGTCGATTTCCTCAAGGTGGCGTCCAAGGTGCGCGAGGTGAAGGCGCGCCTGGCGGGCGCCCAGGATCCAACGTGACCGGCTCGACGATCGACCTGCACATGCACTCGACCGCCTCCGACGGCTCCGACGCCCCGGAGGCGGTCGCCGCTTTGGCCGAGCGGAACGGCCTGCGCGTGATCGCGCTGACCGACCACGACTGCCTGGACGGGATCCCGGCCGCGGCGGCGCGCGCCGAGGCCGCGGGCATCCGGCTGATCCCCGGCGCGGAGCTCTCCGTTCACGAAGAGGGGACCGACGTGCACCTGCTGGCCTACGGCTTCGATCCGCACGACGCGGCGCTGGTCGAAGCGATCGGCCGCTACCGCGACGCGCGGCGGGAGCGCGCGCGGAAGATCCTGGCGCGGCTGAAGGGGCTGGGGATCCGCGTGCCGCTCGAGACCGTCGAGGAGATCGCCCGCGGCGGCGCGCTCGGACGCCCCCACGTGGCGGAAGCGCTCCTGCGCGGAGGCCACGTCGAGACCTTCAACGAAGCGTTCCAGCGCTTCCTGGGGACGCACGGGCCGGCGTACGTGGCCAAGGCGGTCGTGCGCCTGGAGGAGGCGACGAGCGTGGTGCGCGAGGCGGGGGGCGTCACGGTGCTGGCCCACCCGGGCACGCTCAATCGCGACCACCTGATCCCCGGCTGGGCGCGGCGCGGGCTCGACGGGATCGAAGTCTGGCACTCCAAGCACGACGCGAACGCCGTGGCGCGCTACCAGGGCTTTGCCAAGATCCACGGGCTGCTCATGACCGGTGGCTCGGACTATCACGGCGAGCGCACGCCCTCCGTGACGATCGGCTCGGTGCCCGTCCCCGAGAGCGTGCTGCCGCCGCTCGACGAAGCGTTTCGCGCCCGCCGTCCCGCCGCCTCCGGCCGCTAGCCCGCCTCCGCAGCCTCGGAGCACCGCGTCCTTGCGCCCGACGGCGCGCCTCTGGTAGCGTCCCTGTCCCCGGCCCATGCGCACCGCCGCCCGTAGCGCCGCCCTCATCGCCTTCTCCGTCGCGTGCGGCTACGCGAAGCCGCTCCTGTTCCCGGTTCTCTTCTTCGTGGAGCTTTTCTCGGTGGCGGTCTTCCTGTCGGGGGTGATCGTGGGGGTGGGGTGGGGAATGTGGGTGGCCGCCGCGGCGCGCCTCATCTTCAGCGTCGCCAACCCGTACGGCCCGCTGCATCCCTGGGTGCTCGCCGCGCAAGTCGTGGCGGCGGCCCTGATCGGCGCCATGGGCGGGCTGGTCCGGCGGGCGCTCACGGCGTCGTGGCTTCAGGCCGCCCCGGCCCGCGCCGCCTTCCTCGGTGCATGCGGATTCCTCGGGACCGCGGCCTACGACCTGATCACCAATCTCGCCCAGGGGATCGTGTTCGGCTCGCTTCGAGCGGCCCTGGCGCTGGGCGTGCTTCCCTCGCTGCAGCACATCGCCTCGAACACCGCGATCTTCGCCATCATCGGCGGCCTAGCGGTTTCGTGGCTGCGCCGCGATCCGCGCCTCCTGAGCCATGCGGCGTAGGCTGCTCCTCGCGGCGCTGCTCGTCGCCGCGGCTCTCCCGGCGCCGGCGCGGGCCCAGTCCGCGGCGCCCGCGGAGAGCACGGTCACGCGCCCGATGCCGCTCGTGGATTCGACCTCTGTCATCCCGGGCGGCGCCGTCCCGGTGCTCGATTCGACGGTCGTCCTCCCCGCGATGGTGCGGAACCTCCCCGGCGCCGCGCCGCCCGAGTCGCTGCCGCGGCCCGATACCCTCGGCCTGACGCTCCGCGCCGACATGCTGCGGAAGCGCGGCGACGTTTCGCTCGCACAGCTGCTCCAGGGGCGCCGGCCCGTGTGGATCGAGACCGCGCCGGGCTTCGCGCCGCTCTTCGGCGCGCCGCGGCTCCTGGACTCCGGCGATCCGGTCTCGCCCGATCCGGGGCCGATCGCGGCGGACCGCGCGACCGATCGCACGGCGATCGCCGACTTCACGCACCTGCTCGGATCCGGGTATCCGCTCGGCGTGCCCGGCTTCGCGACGGCGTGGGAGATTCCGGAGACGCGCGGCATCGATGCCTTCGACGAGGTCGCGATCGACTCCTCGCTCGCGCCCCACGCGCTTCTCGGGGCCGGGGATCTCTTCGCGCGACCGGGCGCGGTCCCGTTCGACGCCCTCGCCATGCCCGATCCGCCGGCGCCCTACCGCGTGCGGAGCGCACTCCTCTATCGGAAGGGCGCCGGAAACCTCCTCGATACGGGAGCGCGCTTCTCGTCTCCGCTTCTGGCGAATGGCGTCGCGGGCTCGTACGTGCGGCACGCCGCGGAGGCGCTGACGCCGTTCCTGAGCTCCATCTCGACGCGCTATACGCTGGCGGCCGGACTGACGCGCGGGGGCCCGCTCCGCTCCTGGGTGGAAGGGCGGCTCTTCAAGATGCGCATGGAGACCGACTACCCGGGGGGCTATGAGAACCCCGAGTTCGGCTTCACGCCGCCGACCCGCGCGCGCGCCGAGTGGGCGTCGCGTGAGGCGACCCTGCACGCGATTTGGACCGGAGGCGGCGTGGTCGCGTCGGCGGCGCTTCGCGCGGGGAAGTCGCAGGCGACCCAGATCCGCTACGACCTGGGGCGCGAGCGGTGGGCCTTCCCGGAGATCGCGGCCGAGGCGCGGCTCGCCGGCGGCGGAGCGCGCGCCTCGGAGGGTGAGGGACGCGACTCGCTGGCGCATCGCCCGGGTCCCGCATGGTCCTGGTCGCTCGAGGGGAGCGGATCGCGGCGGCGCGTGGACTACCGCTCCGACGACACCGCGTTCTTCCCGCGCGTCCGCGCCGGGCGCGCGGCGGCGACGCTGCGGCGCGCGGGCCCGGACGGCGGCGCCGAGGCGGCGGCGGCGGCGGACTTCCGCCTGGGAGACCCTTTGCTCGTCGATGGACGGCTCTCCCTCTGGGGCGCGCGCGGGCGGGCGCGCTTCCGCCTGGACGCCGAATCCGCGCACGAGCGGCCCACGATGGTGGATCTCTTCACCCCCGCGCGGGTCGACACGATGCCGAGCTCCGTGGCCCCGACCCTCCTGCTCGCGCGCGGCGGCGACGCATCGCTCGGCGCTCGCTCGCTCCGCGGCGTGCTCGCCGCCGCGGCGTTTCGCGCGCGACCCGGCGTCGAGCTCTACGCGTTCGGCTCGGCGCGTCGCGTGACCGACGACTTCGGCTGGACCGCCGAGCGCTCGGTGTCCGGCGACACGATCCTCATCGTGGACGCGGCGCGGGAGCGGGGGAGCGGCTGGGCGTTCCAGGCGGCGGCGGGAGGCGACGCGGCCTTCGGGCCCTTCACGGCGCGCGGCCTGGGCTGGCTGCGGGGCGGCGCCCAGGGGCTCGCGCCGCGGGCCGGCGCCCCTCCGCGGGCGGGACTGGACGCGTCGGTGGGGCTCCGCGCCAGCTTCTTCCAGGGCGATCTGCCGCTCCAGCTCGAGCTGGTCGGGCACGCCACCGGCCCCCGACATGGGATCCTCACCGCCCCCGCGCTCGCGACGTGGGATGCTCGCCTCCACGCGGACTTCGGGTCGGCGGGTCTCTTCGCCACCGTCACGAACCTGTTCGACGCCACGGTGCCGAGCGCCGTCTATCTCATCGACGAGAATCGCGGAGCGCCGCTTCCCGGGCGCGCGCTCACCGCGGGAGTGATCTGGCACATCCAGGACTAGGAGGCGGCGATGTGGGGCCGGGAGATGCGGGCGGGGCTGGTCTTCGTGCTGGTGTCTGTGGCTGCGGGCGGCGCGTTTCGAGGATGGCAGCGGGAGCACCGGGAGCGCTTCGACGAGATCGTGGCGTCGCTCGTGGAGGCCGATGCTCGTGATGCCTCGTCGGGGCGCGCGTCCTCGACGGTGGCTGGCGATTCGGCCGGGGCTGCGGCGGTTCCCGCCGTGAGTGCCCCCGGCGCGAGCCGCCTCGCACGGCGGGCCGCCGCGCCGCTTCGTCCCGCGTCGATCGACGTGGACCGGGCGAGCGAGGCGGAATTGCTTCGGCTGCCCGGGATTGGCCCTGCGCTCGCGGGGCGGATCGTCGCGGAGCGCGCGGCGGGCGGGCCGTTTGGGGGGCCGGATGGGCTCCTCAGAGTCCATGGGATTGGGCCTAAGACGCTGGAGAAGATCAGGCCTTTTCTGACTCCTGCTACGACACCCTAGCCCGGTTCCGCGCCGGTGGTCACGTCGGCCGTTTGCGGCTGACCGCGCCGGCGCGGTACATGGCGCGGTACATGGCGCGGTACATGGCATTTTGAACGATGCTCTTCGCACGGCGCACGGTGGATTGCGCCTCGCCGGGCGCGGCGCATGGTCCGGCCGGCCCATCTAACCCCGCCGCTGCCGCCCGCTTCCCCGGCCGCGCCCCTCGTGGCTGGTCGTGGCACCCCTCTTGCGAATCCGAAATCGGCGCGATTCCGCGCGTTCCGCGAAAGATCGCGGGCCGGGACGCCGAAGACTCCCTCCGTATACGAACGCACCGTCGCGACACAACCGAGGGGATACGTCTGTGCAGCAGGAGAACGTCGGTCTCAAGCTGCTGGAAGCGCGTCTCATTTCGCCCGAGAACCTCCAGAAAGCGCAGCAGCAGGTCAAGACGGGCGGCGGCAATCTCACGGCCGCTCTCGTCAAGCTGGGCGCGATCAGCGAGGAGGATCTGGCGAAGTTTCTCGCGGAGCTCTACGGCGTGCCCGCGGTGGATCTCTCCAATTTCCAGCCCGATCCCTCCGTGGTGAAGCTGCTTCCGTCGGACGTGGCGAGCAAGTTCCAGGTGGTTCCGATCGCGCGCGCCGGACGCCGCCTCACCGTGGCCATGGCCAACCCGTCCAACATCTTCGCCATCGACGACATCAAGTTCATCACCGGCTGCGAGGTGCAGCCGGTGGTCGCGCCCGAGTCGGCGGTCAAGAAGGCGATCGACAAGGCCTACGACTCCGCAGCCTCCTTCGAAACGGTCATGAGGGGGCTGGACGACGAGATCGAGGTCATCGACGAGTCGCCGGACGACACGCCGGACGTGGCCCTGATCGGCGAGGCGGAGCAGGCGCCCGTCGTCAAGCTGGTGAACTCGCTCATCTCCGACGCGGTTCGCAAGGGAGCGAGCGACATCCACATCGAACCCTACGAGAAGAGCCTGCGCGTGCGCTTCCGCATCGACGGCACGCTCTACGAGATGATGTCGCCGCCCTTCCGCATGAAGGCCGCGATCACCTCCCGCTTGAAGATCATGGCCGAGCTGGACATCGCGGAGCGGCGCGTGCCGCAGGACGGGCGCATCAAGCTGCGCCTCCTCGGCCGCACGATCGATCTTCGCGTCTCCAGCCTCCCGACGATCTTCGGCGAGAAGGTCGTGATGCGAATCCTGGACAAGGGCAACCTGAACATCGACTTGAGCAAGCTGGGGTTCCAGGAGCAGGCCTACACCGACTTCTCCCGCGCGATCGCCCAGCCCTACGGCATGGTGCTGGTGACGGGGCCGACCGGCTCCGGCAAGACGACCACCCTCTACTCCGCGCTCTCGAAGATCAACGTCCCCGAGGTCAACATCATGACCGCGGAGGACCCGGTCGAGTACAACCTCGAGGGGATCAACCAGGTCCTCGTGAACGACGACGTGGGGCTCTCCTTCGCCGCGGCGCTCCGCGCCTTCCTGCGCCAGGACCCCAACATCATCATGGTGGGCGAGATCCGCGACATCGACACGGGCTCCATCGCCGTCAAGGCGGCGCTCACGGGCCACCTGGTCCTCTCCACGCTCCACACCAACGACGCGCCCAGCACGATCAACCGCATGGTCGACATGGGGATCGAGCCGTTCCTGGTCTCGTCGTCGACCAACCTGATCATGGCGCAGCGGCTCCTGCGCAAGGTGTGCAACTCCTGCAAGACCGACGTGAAGCTCCATCCCGAGGCGCTTCGCGAGCTGGGCCTCTCCGACGAGGACGCGCGCAAGGAGAGCTTCAAGGAGGGGAAGGGCTGCGTCGACTGCAGCAACACCGGCTACAAGGGGCGCGTCGGCGTCTACGAGGTGATGCCGATGAGCGCCCGGATCCGCGATCAGATCCTCGACCGGGCCTCCACCGCCGACATCAAGAAGCAAGCGGTGGCGGAAGGAATGCTCACGCTGCGCATGGACGCGCTGATCAAGCTCAAGAAAGGAATTACGACGGCCGAAGAGGTCTTGAAAGAGACGGCGTCCGACCGCTAGGCCACCCGGGGAGGGGAGATGGTTTCGCTTCGGCAACTGCTGGATGAGATGACGAAGATGCGGGCGTCGGACCTGCACATTTCGGCCGGCGTGCCGCCGCAGGTGCGCGTGGACGGATCGATCGTTCCGATGTCGCACCCGCCGCTCACCCCGCAGATGACGCAGCAGCTCGCCTACAGCGTGCTCACGGAGGAGCAGCGCAAGCGCTTCGAGACGACCAAGGAGCTGGATCTCTCGTTCGGCGTGCCCGGACTCTCGCGCTTCCGCGCCAACGTCTACCTGCAGCGCGGCGTGACCTCCATGGCCATCCGCCAGATCCCCTACGAGATCCTGACGTTCGAGCAGCTGGGGCTCTCCAAGACGGTCCGGGACTTCACGACGAAGCAGAAGGGGCTGGTGCTGGTTACCGGACCGACCGGGAGCGGCAAGTCCACGACCCTGGCCGCCATGATCGACCTGATCAACAGCAACCGGGCCGGGCACATCATCACGATCGAGGACCCGATCGAGTACGTCCATCACCACAAGAAGTGCATCGTGCACCAGCGCGAGATCAACTCCGACACGACCACCTTCGTCACGGCCCTGAAGTACGTGCTGCGCCAGGACCCGGACGTGATCCTGATCGGAGAAATGCGCGACCTCGAGACGATCGCCGCGGCGCTCACCATCGCCGAGACGGGGCACCTGGTGCTCGCGACGCTCCACACCAATTCGGCGTACGAGTCGATCAACCGCATCGTGGACGCGTTCCCGTCGAACCAGCAGCAGCAGATCCTCTCGCAGCTCGCGTTCGTGCTCGAGGGCGTCATGACGCAGCAGCTCATTCCCCGGGCCAAGGGTCCGGGGCGCGTCATGGTCTCCGAGCTCCTCATCTGCACCCCCGCGGTCCGGGCCGTGATCCGGGAGCGGAAGATCCACCAGATCTACAGCCTGATGCAGGCGGGGACGAAGCACGGGATGCAGACGATGAACCAGGCGCTCTTCCAGGCCTACGTGAACAAGCTGATCTCCCTGGACGAGGCGCTCGGCCGGAGCACCGACGTCAAGGAGCTTGAAGGGATGCTCGAGAAGGTCGGCGTCCACGTGACCGCCTAGGCCGCCCGGGAACGAGGGGGAAGCCGCGATGCCCGTTTACGTATGGAAAGGCCGGACCACCGGCGGGGAGATCCAGACCGGCGAGCTCACGCTCGACAGTCAGGAAGAGGCGCTCGCCGCGCTCCGGAAGAAGCGGATCATCATCACGTCGGTCCGGGAGAAGAAGGGCGACGTCAAGCTCAGCCTTCCGAAGTTCGGGACCGGCGTGTCCACGCGCGACCTGGCCATCTTCACGCGCCAGTTCGCCACGATGATCAACGCGGGCCTTCCGCTGGTGCAGTGCCTGGACATCCTCTCGAAGCAGACGGAGAAGGAGAACTTCCGCGCCATCATCGCGCAGGTCATGCGCGAGGTGGAGGCCGGCAACACCCTGGCCGAGTCGCTCGCCAAGAAGGAGAACAACCGGGTCTTCGACGAGCTCTTCGTCAACATGGTCGAGGCCGGCGAGGCGGGCGGTATCCTGGACGACATCCTCCAGCGGCTGGCCACGTTCATCGAGAAGGCCGAGGCGCTGAAGCGGAAGATCCAGGGCGCCATGGTCTATCCCGCCGTGGTCATGACCGTGGCCATCCTGGCCACCGCCTTCATGCTCATCTTCATCATCCCCACGTTCGCCAAGATGTTCACCGGCTTCGGCGCGGAGCTTCCGCTTCCGACCAAGATCGTCATGGGGCTCTCGTCGTTCCTCCGCTCCTACTGGTGGGTGATGCTGCTCGGCATCGTGGGAACGTTCGTCGGCCTCCAGCGTTACTACCGGACGGAGCAGGGACACATCGCGATCGACCGGTTCCTGTTGAAGATCCCGGTGCTCGGAGACGTCATCCGGAAGGGCGCCGTGGCCCGCTTCACGCGCACGCTGGGCACCCTGATCTCCTCGGGCGTTCCGATTCTCACCGGGCTGGAGATCACGGCCCGCACGTCGGGCAACCGCGTGATCCAGGAAGCGATCATGGCGGCCCGGGCCAGCATCCGCGAAGGAGAGACGATCGCGGCGCCGCTCCGGGTCTCGAACGTCTTCCCGCCGATGGTCGTGCAGATGATCTCGGTGGGTGAAGAGACGGGAGCCCTGGACGACATGCTCACGCGCATCGCCGACTTCTACGACGACGAGGTGGACACCGCCGTGGAGGCGCTGACCTCGCTGATCGAGCCGATCATGATCGTGTTCATGGGCAGCGTCGTGGGCGGCATGGTCATCGCCATGTACCTGCCGATGTTCAAGCTGATCAACGTGGTCGCGAGCGGGCACTAGGAACCCATGGAGCTCACGCGCCCGCCGCTCGTGCCGGGGCCGGACGAGGCGCTGCGGCGCGAAGTCCGCGCCGTGATCGTCGGCCGGATCGCGCTGATCACGCTGGTCACGGCCATGGCGGCCGCGTTCTCGGACCGGATCGCCGAGCCCGCCCAGAACGTGCCGCTGTCGTTCCTGGTGGCGCTCTCGGCCGGACTGGCGATCGCGTACCACCGGGCCGCGAAGAGCGGGGCGCCGCTCCGGTCGCTCCTGACGATGCAGCTGATCGTGGACGTGGCGGTGATCAGCTACCTCCTGCTGTTCACGGGAGGCGCGTCGAGCCCGTTCGTGCCGCTCTATCTCCTGGCGCCGCTCCTGGGGGGCGTCTTCCTGAGCGTGCAGGGGGGGATGCTCCTCGCGGTGGCGTCGGCGGTGGCGTACGCGGTGCTCTACGCGGCCGAGCGCGGGGGGATGCTCCCGCCCGTCTCGTACGGCCTGACGGAGCGGCTCAGCGAGTCGGCCCTGAAGCTCCGGCTGATCCTGTACCTGCCGCTCCTGTTCGTCGTGGGGGCGATCGGCGGCGCGCTGGGGCGAACCCTTCGCGAAGGACGGAGAGCGCTGGACGAAGCCCGCGCCGAGCTCTCGCGGGCGCTCTTCGACACCGAGACGATCCTCGAGAACCTCTCGAGCGGGCTCGCGAGCGTGGACGCGCACGGCGTGGTGCGCCACTGGAACCGGGCCGCGGGAGAGATCCTGGGACGGCCGGCCGCGGAGGTGCGGGGCCGGCACTACGAGACGGCGCTGGGCGAGGGATTCGAGGAGTTCCACACCCGCATCCGCGAGACCCTGGCGAGCGGGATTCCCGCCGCCCGGCATGAAGCGCGGGTGACGACGCGCGGGGGGCGCGTGGTCCCGCTCGGCATCTCGACGAGCGTGCTGGTGGACGCCGAGGGCGGGCGGCGCGGCGTCATCGCGCTCTTCCAGGACCTCTCGGACGTGAAGGCGCTGGAGGACCGGATCCGCCGCGGCGAGACGCTGGCCGCGATCGGCGAGCTCTCGGCGGGGATCGCGCACGAGATCCGGAACTGTCTCAACCCGATCGCCGGATCGGTCGAGGTGCTGCAGCGGGAGCTGCAGGTGACGGGGGAGAACGCGAGGCTGCTCGAGCTGATCGTCCGCGAATCGGAGCGCCTCGACAACTTCATCCGCGAGCTCCTCGACTACGCGCGCGAGCGCCCGCTCAAGACCGAGCGGGTCGACCTGGCGGCGCTGACCCGGGAGACGGCGGAGGTCGCGCGCCGGCATCCGAGCATGGGGGCGGGGAAGACCGTGACGGTGGAGGCGGCGGAGAAGCCGGTGTGGACGCAGGTGGATTTCGAGCAGACGAAGCAGGTGCTGCTGAACCTGGTCATCAACGCCCTCGAGGCCATCGAGGGCGCCGGCACCGTCACGGTGCGCGTCGACCCGGCGAACGGATCGCGAAGCCGCGGGCGCTCCGGTTTTGCGGCGATCGAGGTGCGGGACACCGGCGCGGGGATCCGCGCGGAGGACCTGCGCCAGGTGTTCGAGCCGTTCTTCTCGACCAAGCTGGGCGGGACCGGGCTCGGGCTGGCGATCGCGAACCGGATCGTGGAGCGCCACGGCGGCGCGGTGGAAATCGAGAGCCGGGTGGGCGTGGGCACCACGCTCCGGCTGTGGCTACCCCGAGCGGAGCGCCCGGCGAAGACCGTGGCGCGGGCCGCCTGATCAACCCCTAGAGCGAGGAAGGTCCTGTGGCCGGCGAGAAGATCCTCATCGTAGACGACGAAGAGAGCATGGTGCAGTTCCTCTCGATCCTCCTCACCAAGGAAGGGTACGACGTCCACGTGGCTCGCTCGGGGAAGGACGCGCTGGAACAGGCCGAGGGCGAGAACTTCGACGTGGTCGTGACCGACATCAAGATGCCGGGCGAGATCGACGGGCTCGGCGTGCTGTCGGGGGTCAAGAAGATCGATCCGTCGGTTCCGGTCGTGATCCGCACGGCGTTCGCGTCGCAGAAGTCGGCGATCGAGGCGCTGAACCGCGGCGCCTACCAGTATCTGGAGAAGAGCGCCAAGAACGACGAGATCCGCCTAGTCATCAAGAACGCCCTCGCCATGCGGCGGGTCCAGTCGGAGAACGTACTCCTGAAGCGGCAGCTCAAGCGCACCGACGACGCCAAGGAGATCATCGGGCACAGCGAGCAGATCCAGAAGGTGCTGAAGCTGGTGGAGAAGGTGGCCGACTCCGACTCGACGATCCTGATCGTGGGGGAGAGCGGCACCGGCAAGGAACTGATCGCGAAGCGGATCCACTATTTGAGCCGCCGCGCCGACGGGCCGTTCGTCTCCATCAATTGCGGCGCCCTGCCCAAGGACCTCCTGGAATCGAATCTCTTCGGCCACGTGAAGGGCTCCTTCACGGGGGCGGTCCGGGACCAGGAAGGGCTCCTCGCCGTGGCCGAGGGGGGCTCCTTCTTCCTCGACGAGGTGGGGGAGACCCTGCCCGCGACCCAGGTGAAGCTCCTTCGCGCCCTTCAAGAGCGGGAGATCATCCCGGTGGGCGGCACCAAGCCCCGCAAGATCAACGTGCGGCTGATTGCGGCCACCAACGCCGATCTCGAGCGGGCGGTCTCCGAGAACCGATTCCGCGCCGATCTCTACTTCCGCCTCAACGTGATCCAGATCCGCCTCCCGGCGCTCCGCGAGCGCAAGGAGGACATCGAGGAGATGGCGGACCACTTCCTGGGCAAGCTCACGCAGGGCAAGGAGCCCAAGACGCTGAGCCGCGAGACCCGCGATGCGCTTCTCAACTACGACTGGCCCGGGAACGTCCGCGAGCTGGAGAACGTGATCGAGCGGGCGGTGATCCTGAGCGACGACGGCGTGTTGACGCCGGAGGACCTTCCGGAGCGCGTCCTGGCCGGCGCCAAGGGACGCGGCAGCCTGGTCATCGACAATCCGACGCTGACGCTGGACGAGCTGGAGCGGGAGTACATTCTCAAAGTCTTGCACTACACCGGCGGCCAGAAGAAGCGCGCGTCGGAGATCCTGGGAATCAACCCGTCCACGCTGTACCGGAAGCTTCTCTCGTACGGACTCCTCTCCGAGCGGGAATCGGCCGAGGTGCGCGAAGCGATGTGATCGGAAACGGGGCGGTCGCGATGCGCGCCGTGCATTTTGTGTCGACCGCGAGATTGCACGTGCAGAACGCGTGATCCGCAAGTTCCGCGGCCCTCTGGTCCGATCCGGCCCGCCGCCAAATCCGCTGCGCGCCACGTCCTTGCGGCGGCTCCGCCCCCTTGCGGCCTCGGTGGCATGGCGGTTGCGATAACGCCGGGCATCGATGCCTGAAGGACGCAAGGCGGTCACGGAGGACCGGTATCGCGGAGGAGGTGGTTGGATGCTTCACAACGAGAAGGGCTTCACCCTGATCGAGCTGATGATCGTGGTCGTGATCATCGGGATTCTCGCGGCGATCGCCATTCCGAACTTCGTCGCCATGCAGGATCGCGCACGCGAAGGCAGCGTGAAGGCGAACATGCACAGCTTCCAGCTGGCGATCGAAGACTTCGCCGTGAAGAACAGCGGAATCTACCCGGTGGCCGGAGATGACGCCGCAGTGAAGGCGAACATGCCCGGCGGCAACTACCCGGTGAATCCGTTCTCGGGCGCGCACGACGCGTGGACGTGGGTGGCCCCGGCGGCAGCCGGCATCGTCGGCACCAGCGTGGTCTCCACGGCCGGCTACAACATCCAGGGCTACGGGAAGACGGCCCTGCTCACCCTGAACTTGACGAACGGTTGATGATTCGCGGCGGTACACACCCATCCATCGGAGGTGCCATGCTTCGCAACGACAAGGGCTTCACCCTCATCGAGCTCATGATCGTGGTCGTGATCATCGGAATTCTGGCTGCGATCGCCATCCCGAACTTCGTCGCCATGCAGGACCGTGCCCGCGAGGGCAGCGTGAAGGCCAACATGCACAGCTTCCAGCTGGCGATCGAGGACTTCGCCGTGAAGAACACGGGCACCTACCCGGTGGCCGGCAACGACGCGGCGGTCAAGGCGAACATGCCGGGCGGCAACTACCCGGTGAATCCGTTCTCGGGCGCGCGTGACGCGTGGACGTGGGTCGCTCCGGCGGCCTCGGGCATCATCGGCACGAGCGTCGTCTCGACGACCGGCTACACGATCCAGGGCTTC